>NZ_CDWWXB010000018.1:6409-19276 GCF_977971855.1 Frankia sp. CoWAU3
TCAGCACCCGGCGGGTGCCGTCCAGCAGCGTCACCGCGACCCGGCCGGCGGGCCCCGCCAGGCGCCCGGTCCCGCGCACCAACTCGACGCCCTTGTCGACCAGCCAGGGCACCTGGGAGGAATCGGAGTAGTCGCCCACCATCCAGTCTCGCCGGGCGAACGCCGCGGCGACGTCGACGGGTCCGGTAACCGCCGACGCCGCGCCGGGAACGCGGCGGGCCGCCGCCAGCACCTCCCCCGGCCGCAGGAGGGTCTTGCTCGGGATACAGCCCCAGTAGCTGCACTCCCCGCCGACGAGCTCGCGTTCGACGACGATGACGGACAGACCAGCGTCGGCACAGCGGCCGGCGACGTTCTCGCCCGCGGGCCCGGCGCCGAGCACGATCACGTCCACGTCGGCATCCATGGCCGCCTCCCCTGCCCTACCCGGCTCGCTCACAAGCCCTCCGTCGCTACTCGTCACAATCTGCCGCTCGATCCACGCCAACCGAAGATCATCGGGAACTTTCGGGGTCCCGGTCCGGACGGTCCGTGGCCGGGCCGGCGCGGGCGCCGGCTCGGAGACGAGAAGCACGTGCACCACGGACGGGGAAGCACGGATGCAGCACGGAGAATGGCGTCAGGAGCGCCGGGCCGGGCCCGTCCCGGCGACACGCCGGAGCGGGCCATCGAGACGAACCAGCGGAGAGATGAAGATGCAGCTCGGGATGATCGGACTCGGCCGGATGGGTGCCAACCTGGTGCGCCGGCTGATCCGCGGTGGTCACGAATGCGTGGTCTACGACGTCAACCCCGAGGCCGTCAAGGCCCTGGCTGCGGAGGGCGCCACGGAGACGCGGAGCCTCGCCGAGTTCGCCGCGGCCCTGCGTCCACCCCGGGCTGCCTGGATCATGGTGCCCGCCGGGCTGACCGGTGAGACCGTCTCGGCCCTGGCCGAGCACTTCGCGCCGGACGACGTGATCATCGACGGCGGCAACTCCTACTACCGGGATGACATCCTGCGTGCCGCGTCGCTCGTCGAGCGGGGCATCCACTACGTCGACGTCGGCACCTCCGGGGGGGTGTTCGGACTGGAACGCGGCTTCTGTCTGATGATCGGCGGCGAACCGGGGGTCGTGGCCCGCCTGGAGCCGCTGTTCGAGACGATCGCACCCGGCGTCGGCACCATCCCGCGGACCCCGGGCCGGACCGGCGAGATCACCCAGGCCGAGAAGGGATACCTGTACTGCGGCCCGAACGGCGCCGGTCACTTCGTCAAGATGGTGCACAACGGCATCGAGTACGGCATGATGGCCGCCTTCGCCGAGGGGTTCGCGGTGCTCGACAAGGCGAACATCGGCACGACGTCCGCCGAGCACAACGCCGAGACCGCCCCGCTGGGCAACCCGGAGTACTACCAGTACAACCTCGACACCACCGCGATCGCCGAGGTGTGGCGGCGGGGCAGCGTGGTCAGTTCCTGGCTGCTCGACCTCACCGCCGCCGCGCTGCAGGAGGATCCCGGACTCACCGAGTTCAGCGGCCGGGTGTCCGACTCCGGGGAAGGACGTTGGACGGTGCTGGCCGCCGTGGAGGAGGGCGTTCCCGCCCATGTGCTGACGGCGTCCCTCTACGAGCGGTTCAGTTCGCGCGGGGAGGGCCTGTTCGCCGACAAGCTGTTGTCGGCGATGCGCAAGCAGTTCGGTGGGCACGCGGAACAGCACGCGGAGAAGCCGGCCGGCTGAGCCTCGTCGGCTTCCTTGCCTATCCAGAGGCTTTTGTGCTCGATTTATCTCTCTGGATAGGCAAGGAAAGGGGCTCAGGGGCGCACGTTGTCGGCGCCGAGATCCGCCGCGTCTCCCATAACGATCATGGGATGGGCCATCGGGGTCAGCCAACGGAGAATGGCCACGAGGGCGTCCTGTTCCACCGCGATGCAGCCCCGCGTCGGCGATCTGTGGTCGACATGCAGCCAGATGTCCCCGCCGATCTGCGGGCCCAGCGGACGGGTCGGGTCCGACGGCGGATACCCGGGCAGTCGGTTGTAGTCGATGGCGACCACATAGTTGAACGCATCGGGCATCGGCTCGCCCCGCGGACCCGTCGCCCGGTAGAACGACGGGCGATACTCGTAGGGCAGACCGGTGCCCGGATCGGCGAGCTTGCCACCGGCGGCGGTGAGACCGAACACGCCGATCGGGCTGCGCAGATCGCCCTCCCGATGGTCGTACGTCCAGCCATCGGCGCCGTTGCGGCCGATCAGCGGGGCTCCGTAGGTCTTCCAGGCGGAGCCGGGATCGGCCCGTTCCCACAGCGTCACGTTGTTGGTGTTCGCATTCCGGTCGATGCCGCTCACCACGATCACCTGCCGGGCGGCCTGCGGAATCTTCGTCATCATCACCGGTCCGACCCCGGGGATCGCGGTGAGGTCGGAGGCGGGCCCCGCCCTGCCGTCCGCGCCGGTGCCGGCCATCCGGCTCGTCCTCACCGGCCCACCCACGCCCGGCGGGCGTGCTTCGGAGGTGGGACCAAGCCCGGATGTGCGTCCGAGCCGGGCTGCGCCCCTCGGCCCGGACGGTACGGACACCGACAGGTCATGCGAGGAGTCCGGGTCCGAAGCGGGACTGCTGAGATGAAGTGCACTGGCCGCCCCCACGACCAACGTCACACCCACCGCGGCGGCACCGACCGCGACCGAGCGACCCCGCGGGGGGCTCGTACGCGTCTCGGTCCGGCAGCGATTCCTGCGATGACCGGCCATGCCTCCGACTTCCGGGACGACGCCACGGGCGAGGCGGCGACGCACTGTTGACCCTTGCCACCCCCGTGACCCTTGCCACCCCCGGCTGCCGCCACGCCCGTGCCATCCGGCTGCGGCCATGATGCACCGGCGATGACAATACGTATCATTCACGCCGGCCTGGCGAGGTCGCCCAGCCCGGCGAGGTACCCCGACCTGGGGAGGTATCCCGCGGCAGCCGCCGGTGCGTCGGCCCACGACACCCGCAGACCGCGATCACGGCGACGGGAGTCCATGCGCCCGGGACCGTGACGATCGAAGACAGCAGTCCATGCCTCCATGTTCGACCCTCACTCCTCCCCGATCTCGGAATTCGGATACTTCGAGCAACGATGGACACGATCCGGATCCAATGCCCAGCGGAGGGTGATAGATTGCCACATCGGCACCGATGATCAGAAGTATGTTCACGGAGAGACGAGACGAAGACCACGAGGAGCCCGCATGGTGGTACGGGCGGCCGGCAGCCGTTCCCAGCGCGGCCGGCACGAATAGGCCCCTCCGATCGTGCTCGCCGGTTTCCGGTTCCACCGCATCCTCACCGCCCCTCGGCGACCCAACACACCCGACCGGCCCGATCCCGTACCGGCCGCGCTCTTCGCCGCCCTCGTCGGCGCGCACGCGCAGTTGACCTCGCTCGGGCCCGGCCACGAACCCACCGTCTCCGGTGCGTCGACTCGCGGCGGCCCGTACCCGGTGCCGGGAGCAGCCCGGCCGGGAATCGCCGTCGCCTGGCTACGGGGCCCGGGTGAGGCGCACATCCGGTTCCTCGTCGGCGGCCGGCCCTTCTTCCCAGCGGACCCGACCGCGACAGACCCGACCGCGGCGGCCACGTCGCTCGCAACGGCCACGTCGACACCAGACGCAACCGCGGTTCCGCTGCTGTACCCCCCGGGATCGACAGCGGTGGCGCTGCCACTGGACGCCGTACCCGCCCAGCTCGCCGGCTTCCCCTACTGGCTGCGGTGCGAAGGCCTCCCGGATGCCCTGTGGGCCGCCGATCCGGGCACCGACGCCCGGCCGCCAGACACCCGCCGCGGATCGTTCGACGACTACGCCGCGCATCTCGTCGGCCCGTTTGCCTGGCTTGTGCTCGCGTGGCCGGTGCCTCCCGAGCATCTCGCCGAGGAACGGGCGGACCTCGCGCGATCGATCCCCGTGCTGCGCCGGCGGGAGAACGACCAGGGCGCCCGGCTCGACCTGGAGCGCGCGGAGGCCCGCTACCGGGAACTGGGCCGGGGCGCGTCGAGCGGCATGTGGGACGTGGAGATCCTGGTCGGTGGGGTGACCCCGGCCGGCGCGGTCTCGCTGGCCGCCCTGCTGTGCAGTTCCAGCGATCTCGACCGGCTGCCCTACACGTTGCGTCCGACCGGCCCGGTCACCTCGTTCGCGGGGGCCCTCGGCGGGGTCGGAGCCGGGGTCGGCGGGCTGGCCGGCTCACCGCGGCCCTCGCCGCGGGCGAGCGCGGAGCTGCTGGCTGCGCTGGCCCGGCCGCCCGGCCGTGAGCTGCCGGGCATCACCCTGATCACACCGCACGCCTTCGACGTAACGCCCGAGGGTCCGAACCAGTCCGGTCCCGCGGACCCCCGGGGAACGCCCGGCGCCGTTCGGCTCGGCGCCGTGCTCGACGCCGGCTGGATGCCGGCCGGCGCGTTCTCGGTTCCCCTCGCGACGCTCAACCGGCACGCCTTCGTCTGCGGCGCCACCGGATCCGGGAAGTCACAGACCGTGCGGTCGCTGCTGGAGTCGTTGACCCGTGCTCCGGCGCCCGTTCCGTGGCTGGTCCTGGAGCCGGCCAAGGCCGAGTACGCCCGGATGGCCGGGCGGCTCGCCGGCCTCGCCGAGGTGCTCGTCATCAGGCCGGGCCGGCTCGACGCTCCACCGGCGTCACTGAACCCGCTGGAACCCGAGCCCGGCTTTCCCTTGCAGAGCCACATCGATCTCGTCCGGGCCCTGTTCCTGGCGGCGTTCGAGGCGCACGAGCCGTTCCCCCAGGTACTCGCCCGCGCACTGACGGTCTGTTACCAGGACCTGGGATGGAACCTGGTGCTGGACCGGCCGGAGCCCGCGCACCGGCCCAGATTCCGGGTGACCGGGCCGGAGGAGGACCCGAAGGTCGACGTGCGCAGGCGATATCCGACCCTCGGGGACCTGCAGCGCACCGCGACGAGGGTGGTCGAGAGCATCGGCTACGGCGTGGAGGTCACGGCGGACGTCCGGGGCTTTGTCGACGTGCGCATCGGTAGCCTGCGAGAGGGTTCTCCCGGTCGGTTCTTCGAGGGCGGACATCCGATCGACATCGGCGCCCTGCTGGCGCGCAACGTCGTCTTCGAGCTGGAGGACATCACCAACGACCAGGACAAGGCGTTCCTGCTCGGCGCCGTCCTGATCCGCGTCGTGGAGCATCTGCGGGTCCGGTACGCCACCGCGGGCGCGGGCGGACTGCGCCACGTCCTGGTCCTCGAGGAGGCCCACCGGCTGCTCAAGAACGTCACCGACGGCCCGGCCGCGGCCTCCGTCGACCTGTTCGCCTCACTGCTCGCGGAGATCCGCGCCTACGGCGAGGGGCTTGTTGTCGTGGAGCAGATCCCAGCGAAGATCCTTCCCGACGTTATCAAGAACACCGCGCTGAAGGTGATGCACCGGCTCCCGGCCGCCGACGACCGAGAAGCCGTCGGCGCGACAATGAACCTGCGCGACGACCAGTCCGAACTGGTCGTCGCGCTGCCGGCGGGAGTGGCGGCGGTGAGCACGGACGGCATGGACCGTCCCGTGCTGGCCCGGATGGTCGCCGGAGACGACCGGGAGAGCGCGCGCCTCGCGCGCTACGACCGGGTGCCCCTGGCCGGACGGCGCAGCCTCGGCTGCGGCGTGGCCTGCGTCGCCGGCCCCGCCTGCACCCTGGAGGAGACGGAGACGTCCGCCCTCGCGGCCCGCGATCCCCTGCTGGTGGTGTGGGTCGAGGCGGTGGCCGCGCACCAGGTCATGGGCTTCACCCATCTGCTCGGGATCGCGCCGTTCGCTCCGGCGGAACCCCTGCGGACCACCCTCGCCGCGTTGCCGGGTCGCATCCTCGACTGCGCGCTCGCCCATGCCGCCGACCGGGCGACGGACGCCCGCGCCGCCGCGCTGCGCCCCTTCGTCGACCCGGACGACTTCACCGCCGCCCTGCTCGCGACGCTGCGCCGGCTCCTCGGCCTGCCGCCGTCCCCGGCGGACGCGGCAGACGCTGCGAACACCGTCGACTCCCGGCACCTGACCGCGGGCATGTACCGCTGGCAGGACGTCCGGCAGGCGCTGGTTGACGCGGTGCGCCGGCGGGGGGCCGGCGCGGGCCCGCATCCGCTCACCGCGGCCTGGCGCGAGCGCGGCCTGACCCTGCCGGGCGAGACCGTGGGCGAACAGCTCACCCGGCTGAAGAACGGTGCCTTCTACGCTCCGGGCCGGGAGAAGGTCAACATCGGTGATCCGACGGTCAGCGGCCTCACCGTGGCGGTCCGGGAACTCGCCGGCGCGGCGGATGCCACCTCGCTGTCGGACGCGCTCCACCAGGCATGCACCGGCGAGGGACTGGCCGAGCTGGCCGCTCAGATCTCCGACCTCGTCGGCCCCGCGCCGAGCGGGCCGGGGAGCGCCCCACCGGAGTCCACCGCGGCGGCCACCGCCCTCGGCCCGTCCATCGGGACAGCATCCGCGTTCGGGACAGCGCAGGACTGAGCGCCCGGGCCCGTCGACCGTCGGGTCGTTACGGCGGGGCCGACATGCACGGCGGAACGCGACAGAGTGGACACCACGCGCCATAATGGCCACGTAACGCCCCAGTACTGACACCGGGCGTGCCGAGATCGTTTCCAGGCGCACGATGATCGGGAGCGGGGAGTCGCAGCGGCACGGTGGGCTGCGGCCGTCGGGGCAGCGGCACGGTGGGCTGCGACGCGGGAGCAGGCGAGTGGGACCGCGGAGGGTCGGCGATGGGGGTGGGCACGCTAACCACGACTGAGGCCCGGCTGATCCAGGGGCTCTTCGTTCCACGGGAGCGTTGGGGCTGGGAGTTCGTCGACACCGGTCCATCGGCCCCGAGCCCGCTCGCCGACCGTCAACCGGTCTGGCAGGAGCCCGAATCGCCCGATCTGACCGCGCTCACGGCCCGGCGAAACCATGCCGTCCGCGCCCTGCTGACCAGACTCGTCCTGCCGATGGCCTTCGTGGTGTTCGGCATGCTGCTCGCGGGCGAGGGGGGGTTCTTCTTCGTCCCGGCGGGACTCGCGCTCGCCGTGGTCGCGTGCCTGCCTCCGCTGATCCTGCACTACCGGCTGGGCCGGACGCGATCCCGGGCCGCGTCGGCCCGGGCCGACGGGTACACCCGCCACCTGCAGGCGTTGACGTCCTGGCAGACCGAGGTCGACGCGCACGACCGGGCCGAGCTGCGACGCCGGGAGGCCACCGCCGTCTTCTATCCCGTCTCGGCCCCCGCTGCGACCCCCAGGATCGACGTGTTCGGCGGAACCGGCGACGGATGGGCGAGCCTGCTGGCCACCGCGGGCTGCTCGGTGCTCACCGGCGGCACCGGCATCCTGCTCGTCGATCTCAGCGAGCGGGCGGTGGGCGGGGGGTTGGCGCGCCTCGCCGGCCAGGCGCGCTGGCCGGTGGAGTCCTGGGACCTGCCCCGCCAGCTCGACGAGGTGGCGCTCCTCGACGGCCTCGGGCCGCGGGAGGCCGGCGAGCTCGTCGCCGACGCGTTCGGCATGTCCCAGGAGAGCGGCGATGATCCGCACCGACGCGCCCTGCACGCGGACCTGGTCACCACCGTCGCCGTCGTTCTGTACGAACGGCTCAGCATTCGCCGTCTCGCCGAGGGCCTGCGCGTCCTCGAAGGTCTCGACGACGGCAGCGCGGCCACGTCGCTGTCGACGGCCGAGGCCGGGGAGCTCACCGCGCACATGGACGCGTTCGGCCGCGGTGACCGGATCGCCGACGAGCTGCGCTACCTGCGTTCCTCGCTGGAGGCGCTCAGCCCGCCACCACCAGCCACGGCCGCGACAGCACCGGCCGCGACGGTCGAGGCCCATATGTTGGCGGCCGCCGCCGATATGTCGACGACCAGGGTGCCGACGACCAGGGTCGACAGCGCGCCCCGTCCACTGACAGCCTGGTGGCCGGTACCCGGGCTGCGGGTTCTCGCCACGTCGAGCCGGGACTCGTCCGCCCACCGCAAGGAACTCACGGACCGGCTCCTCGTCCAGACCGTGCTCCACCAGCTCCGTTGCCGCCAGCGGGGCGGGCCGACCGGCCGGGACATGCTGGTCGTCGCCGGGGCGGACCATCTCGGCCGAGCGGTCCTGACCGGGCTGACCCGCCACGCCGAGCTCGCCGGGGTGCGGCTCGTGCTGCTCTTCGAACGGCTCGCCGACGACGCCGAACGGGTGCTGGGCAGCCAGGGAGGCTCGACGATCATCATGCGATTGGGGAACGGTAAGGATGCCGCGACCGCGGCGGAATTTATCGGGCGTGGTTACCGCTTCGTCATGTCTCAGGTGACGGCCCAGGTGGGGCGCAGTTTCACGGCCGGCGCCAGCGACAGCGTCGGTTACCAGGACGGCACCTCGGAGACGACCGGCACCAGCGGCGGAACCGGCCGGACCTACGACGGCACCCGGCTGCTGCCCTGGTTGCAGAACACGTCGAAGAACGCCGGATGGCAGGAGTCGGTGACGGCGTCGCGATCGCAGACCTGGCAGCGCACGACAAACTCGTCGGTGAGCGACTCGACGACCGACGGCACGACCTCCCAGCGGGTATACGAGTTCACCGTGGAGCCGACCACCGTCCAGACCCTGCCGGCGACCGCGTTCCTGCTGGTCAACCCGGTCGATGGGGCGGGACGGGTGGTGCCGGGGGACTGCAATCCGGGCACCGTCCTGCTGCCTGGGGTCTCCGCGGCCGACCGCTGGTCCGTACCTGACGCGGCCGCCACGCCCCTGGCGGGTCACCACGTCGGAACCGCCGGAGCCGGGATGATCCAGGCCGGTACGGACCAGGCCGGCCCTGCGCGGACCGGCGCGGAGGAACAGCGTCGGATCGAGCCTGCCCCGCCCGTCGGGTTTCCGGGCATCGGCCAACAACCGCCGGCCGACGAGGAGATCTACCGGCTCGTCCCGCCCAAGGCGCGTCCCAGCGGCTCCGGCGGTCCCGGCGGCCAGAGCACTCACCCGGGGGCGCGGGGATGGGTTCCCGGCATCGGGGACCACCACCCGGGGCATGGCTGACCCGGTCCGGAACGCGGCCGTCAGGAAGGAGACAGCCGAAAGTTATCCACAACCCGAAAAAGGTTCTGGCCCAACAGACGGACAACCGTCATCGTCTTCTCATGGCCCATAACCCTGGCCGACTCTCCTGGCAGGAGATCGCCACCATGCAGGCCGGCGTGATCACGATACGCGATGCGATCAACGCCGGCATCACCCGCGACGAGATCCGCCGACGGTTGAACGACGGTCGCTGGCAGCAACCCTTCCGCGGCGTGCTGATCACAGCAGCCACACCCGTGACGAGGATGCAGGAGCTGTGGGGGCCCTGCAGGCCGTCGGCCCGGACGCGGTGCTCGCGGGCGCCTGCGCGGCGGGGCTCGCGGGTCTGGACGGCTACGGCACCGGCCCGGTGACGGTTCTCCTGCCCACCGAACGCCGGATCGCCGCGCCACCGGGCGTGCTTCTGCGGCACAGCGCTCGGCTCGACATCACCGAGATCGATCCCCTCCGCCTGCCCCGGCGGACGGCCCCCGCCCGGTCCGTCATCGACATGGCCGAGTGGGCGGCTACCCGCGCGGACGCGCAGGGCCTGCTCGTTGACGCTGTCCGTCAACGTTTCGTCACCGTCGCGAGCCTGCGGATCGCGCTGGCCCGGCGTGGTCCGATCAGCCGCCGGACGCTGATCACTGAGACGTTGGACGACCTGGGCCGGGACGCGCCGCACCTCACCGAGATCATGTACCGTCGTATCGAGGCCCAGTGGGGGTTGCCGGTAGGAACCCCGAGTGTCAACGGGCCCGCGGACGAGCCGATGGCGCGCCTCGACGTCTGGTACGAGCCGTGGCGCGTGCGGGTGGAGATCCAGGCGACGGTCCCTGGGCCGACGGTCGTCGCCGAGCCGACCGGCCAGCTCCTCATCCGTCTGCCGGCACGCCTGGCGCGGGACGCCCCGGCCGAGGTGGCTTCCCTCGTAGGCGGGGCGCTGCGTGACCGCGGCTGGTCGGCGTCGGTGCCGCGCACTCCGCGGGCGCTGGCCTCCTGAGCTCCGCGGGACATTCGTTGGGCGCTGGCCTCCTGAGCTCCGCGGGACATTCGTTGGGCGCGTCCCGTATCCCTGTGCCACGCCGCACATTCCGGTCAACCGGTCCGCCGAGGTCAGAGCTCCTTGCGGGCGACCATCAGGTAGGTGCCGGCGTGCCGGGCGTCGTGCGCGTACCGGCCGGCAAGGCGGTCGAGGAGGCGGGCCAGTCCCAGTAGGGGGCTGGCCACAAGCATCACCAGGACGCGGCCGGCCGCGCCGACCGGGCCGGCCTGCTGGGGCAGCCACGGCATGGGGCGTGGCGCGATCATGGCCACGGCGAGCAGCAGGGCGCCGGTCAGCCCACCGGGACGGCGCGCCGCGGCGAAGCGCACCGCGACCGGCCGCAGCCCCCGGTCCTCCAGCGCGGCGATCAGGTTCTCCGCGGGGATGAAGTGGGCGCGCTCGGGGACCGCCCAGCCGGGCCAGAACCGGCCGAGCCAGCGGGCCTGCCGGCAGTCGGCGTTGGCCAGCTCGCAGACGACGTGCCCGCCAGGCGGCAACGCCTTCGCGACGGCGTCGAGCTCCGCCGACGGGTCGTCGCGGCGTTCCAGGTAGTCGAACATGCTGATGACGTCGTACCGGCCAGCGAGGCTGTCGACGACGTCGGAGAAACGGCCGTAGTGGGCGTGGTCGATCCAGCCGCGCGCCAGGCCCTTGGCCAGGCCGGGAAAGGTGTCGAGCCCGTCAAACACCGTCCTCGGCCACACCTCGCGGGCCGCGTTGGCGAAGTGACCGTACCGGGTCCCCACGTCCAGCCAGGTCCGTGGCACCACGAACGGTCGGACGGCGGCAGCCTGCTCGCGCCGCTCGCGGGCGATCGCGGCCAGGACCTGCTCGGCGACATCGGTGCGCAGGCCGTCGTAGCGGTCCCGGTCGTAGAACTCGCGCCCGGCCGGACTCAACGACGGGTTGAGGAAGACATGCCCGCAGCGCTCGCAGCCGTCCAGCCGGAAGGAACCGGGCTTGCGCAGGAGCAGGTCCGGCGACTCCACCCGGGTGGCGAGCTCGACCGATCCGCACCAGGGGCAGTCGGCCCGGTCGTGGCGCAGGAACCGGTCGAGGCCGGCCTGGACGTCCTGGGAGTAGGAGGCGCGGCTGGCGGCGGTCTCCTGCCTGGCCGCATGCTTGACCGGGTCCGGAGGAAGCCCGGCGGCCTTCGCCTCAGCCGCCTTCACGGCCTGCGCCCGGCCGGCCCGCACGGAGTCGACCACGAACAGCACCCCGCCGAGGATGCGCACGATGGGGGAACGAATGAGATCGCGCGGGGACAGCGGCACCCGGCCGGCGCAGACGAAGAACGGCTGGAACCAGAACAGCGCCATAGCCGCGAGGCCGAACGGCTGGTTCACATGGAAGCCGATCGCGGTGGCGATCTGGGGTACGAACGGGAAGAGCTGGTTCTGCCGGGTGAACCGGTAGGCCCGCTGCTGGACGCGGACACGCATCACCGCGTCGTCCCGGGCGGCACGCAGCCCCGGCAGCACCGCCAGATCCGTCGAGCCGGAGGCGAAGGTCTTCAGCCGCTCGGTGATGTCGACGAGCTCCACCGGATCGAAACCGTCCCGGCGGGTGATCCCAGCCCGCTGGAGAATCTCGGAGTGGACCAGCAGCGCTTGGAAGGCGCCGCGGCCGGGCACGCAGCGGTCGGCCCGGTAGGTGCGGGTGTCGACCATCCGGGCGAGGTCGAGCGCCCGTTCGGCCGTCAGGTCCGCCGGGACGAGGTCGAGCACATCGAGCCGGTCCCGGCTGGCGTGGTAACTGGCCGCCCGTCGGCCGCTGTCGGAGAGGCGGACCCCGGTCGCGACGAGGAACTCATACGCGGGGTCCACCGGGCGACCGGAGGCCGGCAGGGTGTCGAGACGACGCAGCCGACCGCGCAGCCGCACACCGTTGATCGCCAGACCGGCACACACCAGGATCGGCAACCACGTCAGCACGACGTCAGAACCGTTCGAGCATCAGACCACGAGACCGATCACCGGACCGCCAGACCGAGCATCAGACCGCCAGCTTCTCAAGGTGATCGGCGGCGGCGGCCCGGTACGACGGATCGTCCAGCACGGCCGTCACCGCGGAACGCACGGCGGTGGGTCCGGCCCGACCGAACTTGACGCGCACCCCGGCCCCGTTACGGACGACCTGCTCGCCGATGATCGGCTGATCGTCGCGAACCGGGGCGACCACCAGCGGAACCCCGTGTGACAGCGACTCACAGACGGTGTTGTTGCCGGCGTGGCACACCACCGCCGACAACCGCGGAAGTAACGCGACCTGCGGCACGAACGGCGCGACCAGCAGGTCGTCGGGCGCCGCGGCGGCGAGGTCGTCAACGAGCCCGGGTGTGGCGACGACGATCGCCTGTACCCGCTCGGGCAGGCCGAGCAGCCCCTCGGCCGCCGCCCGCAGAAACCGACCGCCGGCCTCCCGGGTCACCGTGCCGAGGGAGACGAGCACCGCCCGGCGGGCCGGGTCGAGCCAGTCCCAGGGGAACTCGCCCGCGCCGGCCCGTTTCCCGACCGCGCTGCCGACGAAGACCGCGTAGTCCGGGATCCCGGGATTGTGCAGCATTTCCCGGACGGAGAAGACGAGGGTCAACGCCTCGGAGAAGCGCAGGTCCCCGATGGCAGCCTCGTCGGGCGGAACTCCGTGCCCGGTCTGGAACTCCCGCAGGCGGTCGACGACCCACTGCCCCAGGCCCGCGAGCACCCCGTAAGGATTGTCGAACTCGGCGGAGGTCGCCGCGAGGGTCGCCCAGCGCA
>NZ_CDWWXB010000018.1:19610-22634 GCF_977971855.1 Frankia sp. CoWAU3
ATCATCGAGCCGAGCGGGAGCAGGAAGTCCTCCCACAGGAACTTCAGCGACGCCGGCCCCCGCAGCGCCCGAGACGCGTCCTGGATCCGGGACCACTTCTCGCCCAGGCCCGCCTCGGGTAACGCCAGCAGGGGCAGCTCCGGCGGGATCAACGATCCGATGACGCCCGCGTACCCGGCGAACGCCACCTCGTGACCACGGGCGGCCAGCTCGGCGGCGACCCCGACCGCCGGGTTGACATGCCCGGTCAGGGGCGGCACCACGAACAGCGCGCGGCTCATCAGACTCTCCTCACGCCCCTCGCCCTTCACGCCCCTCGCCGGCCGCAACTGCCGCGTCGGCCGAGATCGGGGCCGGCCGGCGCTCGGCGTTGAGATCGGGCGGCGGCACCCGCTGCGTCACCCAGTCCGGGGTGGCGAAGCGCCGGCCGTTCGCGCGCACGTAGGGCGGCGGCGGCGTCTGGCGGCGGAACAACCACCACCGCATCAGGTCCCGCAGGTAGTGCGCGGCCTCCCGCAGCACCATGTGCGTGTGGTGCTCCAGGACGATCAGGGTGCACTCGGGCACCAGCGCGGCCAGGCCCGCAGCCTGCCCGATGATGTCGGAGTTCTCCCCGTACACCGCGAGCACCGGGACGTTCAGCGCGGCCAGCGCCTCGGTGGAGAACGGCGGAGTCGCCAGCATGTCGGTGGCGATCGTCGTCTCCTGCAGCAGCCGCTGCGCGGCCCGGGTGGCGCGGCTGGCCACGCGTCCGGCGCCGTTGTCCAACCACTCCTGGACCTCCTCGTCGGTCATCGCGACGAGGATCTGGGTCAGCGATCGGGCCATCTCCTCGCCGAGACCCTCGATCAGGAACGGCGGCTCGATCAGCGTCAGGCTCGCCACCCGGGAGGTGAACTCCAGCCCGAAAGCCAGCGCCATCGTGGCGCCGTAACTGTTACCCACCAGGTGCACCGGGCGATCCACCCCGAGCTCGTCGAGCAGCCCGAGCAGATCGGCCATCGAGTCCGCCAGCTCGTAGCCGCTGCGGGTCCGCTCGCTGCGCCCGTGGCCGCGCAGGTCGTAGCAGATGACGTCGCAGCCGGCATCGGCGAGGCAGTTGCCCAGCGTGAAGTAGAAGCTGGAGATGTTGTCCATCACCATGCCGTGCACCATCACGACGACCGGCGAGTCCGTGGACGCTCCGCCCCTGGGCGCCAGTCGCTGCACGTGCAGCCGGATCCCGTTCGCGATGATCTCAGCCACGGGCCTTCAGGCCGATCCCGCCGGCGCCAGCGTCGGGAGGCTGTCGACGATGAAGCGGACGACCTCGCCGACCCGCATGTTGATCACCTGGTCGACGTCCATGTCGGCAAGGAGGCCGACGAAGTCCACCGCCTCGCCGTAGCACCCACGCAGCCGGTCGGCCAGCGCCACGAACTCGATGCTCTCCAGCTCGAGATCCTGATTGAACGAGGTGGCCATCGTGATCTCCATGTCCACGACGTACTCCTCCCCGATCACCTCCCGCAGGAGCTCCGTGACCTCACCGAGGATCCGGGCCTCGGCCTCGGCCCGCGTGACGGCGTCGGTGCGGTCGTCCGGATCCGGGCCGGGAGAACCCTGCCTCGTCGTGCTCGGCGCAGACATCATCAACACTCCTTCTGGCTCTGGAGACCATGCGCCTCGACCTCGGGGGAGGTCCAGGCGACTACATAACTGACGGTAGCGATATCGACTCTTCCGGTGGAGGCGTCATCGCCCACAGCGTCCTGACGCCGCGACGGCGATACCCCGCCCTCGCGGGGCGCCGGGCCGGTCGGTTCCGGCTGAATCCGGCCGGCGGCGTCCACCGTACGCAAGGCCACCCACCGGGTCCGTTCCGGCACCGACCCGTCGGGACCATCCCCGTAGACGGTGACCCGGACCAGGTCAGGCGGGGTGCCCCCCACCGGGGAGGACGCGAGCCCATCCCTTCCCGGGGAATGGGCCTTCCCCGGGAAGGGATGGGGGCCGTCCACGACGAACCGACGTGGACGGCCGGCGAGGCCCGTTCCGTCGGCCTTCGCCGCCGCTTCCTTCGCCGCCCACAGCCGGGTGAACCACACGGCCCGCCGGTGAGGATCGGTGCCGGCGACCCGGTCGAGCAGGCGCAGTTCGGTGGGCGCCAGGGCCGCCTTCTCGACCCCGGCGGCGCGGGACACGATCCGCTCAAGATCGATGCCAACCTCCCCGTCCGCGGCGACCAAGGCCACGGCGAGCTCCGGCTTGTGGGCGAGCGATACCCCCGGGGGGTCGAGCGCTGGGACACCCGGCCGCGCCGGCAGGGAGGTGATGACCGGGGCACCCACGTCGTCGTTACGGATCCCGACCTCGATCCCCCAGACGGGCCCCGCTCCCCGTTCCCACAGCCATCGCCGGACTGCGTCCTGGGCGGCAATCCGTCCCAACAGCCGGCCGCGTGCCGCCCTGGGGTTGAGCGCGGCGAGCCGGGCACGCTCGGCGGCATCGGCGTAGTGGCGCACGATCAGTTCCCGCGAGGCCGCGTCGGGCCAGCGGTCCACGGCGACCACCCAGCCCTCACCGGAGGGCTGGGCCACCGTGTTCAACTCCGGCGCACGCACCATCGCCCAGAGCACGTCGTCGTTGGCGAACCGGCGGTCGGTCCACCCGGTGATGACCGCCCAGACACGTCCGTCGGCCCGCCGCACCTCCATGTCCGCGGTCACCGTGCGCTCGGCCACCTGCCGGATCCGTACGACGCGGTCCACCAGGTCGCCCTCCACCGGCGCCGGGCCGTGGAACTGCACGTCGGCCAGGGACTGCGGGAGCAGGAGGGAGTCGTCGGACAGATGCTCCATCGCCCAGTAGCCGAAGAGCTGGCCCACGTTGTCGAGCAGGGCGCCAGACGCCGGCGGTACCCGCAGACGCCCCCGGATACCGGTCGGGGCGATCGCCTCGATCCGATGGATGCCCTGGTAGCCGGGACCGTGGAAGAGGAACCGGGCCCCGTAGAGATCCCTGCCACGATGCCGCGGGGGCCGC
>NZ_CDWWXB010000018.1:22837-25174 GCF_977971855.1 Frankia sp. CoWAU3
CCCGTGCCCCGACCGGCCCCGCCGTCGGCCGTGCTCGCGCCGCGGCGAGGAGGGACACCCGTCGAACCCGCGTCGCCGTTTCCGCCGGCACCGCCGGACGTGCCGCCGCCCCGGGGACCATCGTCGGCGCGGAACCGAGCACCACCGCGCACACCGCCCGACCGTACGGCGCCCGGGGTCGCATCGCCCCGGATCGCCCTGCCCCCCGATCCGGGCGGGGGGACCCGAGCCGGCGTCGCCCCATGCGACCAGCGGTCGACCACGGTGGACATCACCGCGTCCGCCTCGGCGAGCGCGGCCCGCAGCTCGGCAATCACCGGATGCGTCGGCACGGCACCTCCGGCCCAGGACGGCGGGTTCCGGTGGGTCCGATCGGCACTGCCCGGGTTGAGCAGGTCGCCGGCCCCGCCGCCGAGGCGGATCAGGGGGGTGCCGAGGCTCAACCGCACCGGGGCGCCGACGCGGTGCGGTCCGTTGGCCGCCGGGGGGCTGCGGCACCGCCGGCGCGGGTCGCGACCGGCAGGGCAGCAGGTCCATCCGGGGCGCGGCGCCTTCCGCCCACATCGCCGCCGCGACCCGCCGCAGCTGGTCCAGCCCGGGACGCTTCACGGTATTCGTGACCAACGAGAGATGGTCGTTGCCGGGCAGGGTGTCGTCGACGAATCCCGCGACGCTGCCCACTCCGACCTGGATGAAGGCACGCACCCCGCGCTCGCGCAGCCGCTCGACGAGCTGGCGGAAGCGTACCGGTTCGACCAGATGTCGAAGAGCGAGCGCGCGGATGGCGTCGTGGTCGCTCGGGTAGGGCGCCACCGTGGTCGCCGACCAGATCGGCACGCTCGCCTCGACGAACGTGGTGCGGGCGAGCCGCGCCCGCATCGGATCCAGGTACGGTTCGAGGAACGGGGAGTGGAACCCCGACCGGAACGGCAGGATCTGGCCCAGCACGCCGTCGCGGCGCAGCCGGTCCAGCGTGGTACGCACGCTGTCCTCCCGCCCACAGATGATCGACTGATGCGGGCAGTTGTCGTGGGAGACGACGACCTCGTCGAGCCCGGCGATGACCTCCGTCGCGCGCTGCGCGCCGCAGCCGAGCGCGCCGAAGACGACCCCCGGCACCTCCAGGGCTGTCGGGTCGAAGCCGGCGAGGAAGTCGTCGGTGTACTCGTCGGTGATCAGCCCGCAGGAGATCATCGCGTTCCACTCGCCGATGCTGTGGCCGCCGACGAGGTCCGGGATGATCCCGAGCCGCCGCAGCGCCACATCGAGGATCCGGCCGACCTCAACGCTCGCGACGCCATGCCGGCCGAGCATCCCGGTGTCGTCGAGGGTCGGCTTCGTCAGCCCGAAGTGTTCGCAGACATCGTCGATCCGCGGGGTGAACTTGTCCTCCAAGCCGCAGAACAGGAAAGCGGTCTGCGCCGGGGAGTCCCCACCCGCCCGCGCGGGGGCGAACATCCCTGCCGGGGTGAACCACAGGTCGTTGCGTCCCCGCCAGGGGGTGCCGCGCTCGACGACGGTGCGGGCAAGCGCCAGCCGACGGGCGGTCGGCGCGACCAGGGCCAGCCGCCACGGCCCACCGGTCGGCGGGGTCGCGGCGTCGTCGCGGGCGAGCAGTTCCGCGTCCGGGACGTCGAGCTGGGCCAGCAGGTCAGCCGCGTCGGCCCCGGCGAGCAGCAGCACCGGTTCGGCGTCCGGACCGACGTCCGGGTCGGCCGCCCGGTCCACCGTGGTCACCGCCGGGGCTGCGAACGTACGGGCCGCCGTCACCGCTGCGGGTGCCGGCGCCTCCTCCAGCACCAGATGGGCGTTGATGCCGCCGAACCCGAAGGCGTTGACCCCCGCTCGGCGGGGACCGCCGCCGGCCGGGGCGTCCCACTCGACGACGGCGCGCACCGGCGCGAACCGGCTGCCCACGAACGCCGGATGCGGCTCGTCGCAGTGCAGCGTGGGCGGCAGGGCCCGGTGGTGCAGCGCCAGCGCGGTCTTGATCAGAGCGGCCGCGCCCGCGGCCGGCATCGCGTGACCGATCATGGACTTGACGGAACCGATCCCGATGTCCGCCCGACCCGGCCCAGCCGGTCCGCCCGACGCGGTGCCAAAGATCCGGCTGAGGGTGGCGAGCTCCACAGCGTCGCCGGTGGGGGTGGCCGTGCCGTACGCCTCGACGAGGCCGATCGCACCCGGCGCCGTCGGGTCGAGCCCGGCATCCGCCCAGGCCCGGCGGACGGCGAGCGTCTGGCCTTCGACGGCCGGGGCCATCAGCGAGGCGGACCGGCCGTCACTGGACGTGCCCGATCCCCGCAGCACCGCGTAGATCCGGTCACCGTCGCGCTC
>NZ_CDWWXB010000018.1:25660-26508 GCF_977971855.1 Frankia sp. CoWAU3
TCGCCGATGAGGATGCCGTCGGCCCGCCGGTCGAAGGGACGGATGATCTCACTCGGGGACAACGCCCGCAGCAGGGTGAAGACGCTCCAGAACGACGCCTCGTGCACGATGTGGGCGCCACCGACGATCATCGCGTCGGTCCGGCCGGACCCGAGGTCACGCATCGCCATGTCGACGGCGATGAGCGATGACGCGCAGGCCCCGTCCACGGTGTAGGCGGGTCCGCGCAGGTCGAGCCGGTTGGCGATGCGGGAGGCTGCGAGGTTCGGCACCAGCCCGATGGACGCCTCGGGGCGCTGCGGTCCGAGCTGGGCGACGAACGCCTCCCGGACCCGTTCGACGGCCTCGGCCGGCAGGTCGGGCAGGATCTCGCGCAGCGTCGTGACAATCTGGCGGGAGGTGCGCACCCGCTGTTCGAGCTTGGCGACCCCGGGACCGACGTAGCCGCCGCGGCCGAGCACCACCCCGACACGCTCGGCGTCCCCCAACCGCTCGGGACCGCCGGCGTCCGTGATCGCCTCGGCGGCGAGCCGCAGGGACAGCAGCTGGTCGGGTTCGGCCCAGTCGACGGCCAGCGGCATGATGCCGAACGCGGCCGGATCGAACGACGCGAACTCCTCGACGAAACCGCCACGCCGGCAGTAGAAGGCGTCGCTGGCACCGCCGGGTCTGCCCACACCGCCCGGTCCGGCACCGGGACGGTCACCGCGGGGCGGGTCGGGGCGAAACAGGTCGGGGCGGAAGTAGTCGTCAACGTCGAAACGCTCCGGCGACACCTCCCGGATCGCGTCGACACCCCCGACAATGTTGCCCCAGAAGGTGCCGAGGTCGCCGGCGCCGGGGAACAG
>NZ_CDWWXB010000018.1:26854-32843 GCF_977971855.1 Frankia sp. CoWAU3
CGCCGCCATCCCGACCAGGGCGATGGGTGGGGCACCGCCCCCGGGCGCGGACCGGGATCCCGACGCCGACCGCCCCCCCGGCCCGGCACCGGGCTCAGGCATCGAACGACTCCACCGAGGCGCACATGTAGACGACCTGCGCGGGCGTGCCCGCCGGAGCGGCCAGCTCCCGCAGCAGGGCGGCCACCCCGTCGGCGGGATCGATCAGGCCGATGCCACGGCGCGCGTACTCCCGGGCAAGCTCCGGGGAGACCATCCCACCGCCGGTCACACCGGCCACCGCGCCCCCGGCCACCGCGGGGGCCGGTCCGCCGGCCCGTGCCACGAAGTCCCGCGCGGATTCCCAGGGACCCCAGTCGACGCTGACCACCCGGCCGGCGAAGCGGCCCGCACAGGCAGCGGCGAGCGTGTCCAGGGCGTCGTTCGCGGCGGCGTAGTCGACCTGGCCGCGGTTGCCGAAGACGTCCGCGACACTCCCGAACAGGGCGACGAAGCCGACATCGTCCCGCAGCGCCGCCAGCAGCGCCCGGGCACCGTCGATCTTCGTTCGGTACACCTGGTCGAACGACTCGGGCGTCTTGTCCCGCAGGAGTCGGTCCGCCAGGATGCCCGCGCCGTGCACCACGCCGTCGAGGCGACCGTGGCGGGCGTAGACGTCGGCCACGACCGAGGCAACGGCGGCGCCGTCACGCACGTCCATCGCGTGGTAACGCACCGACGAGGCCAGCCGACCAAGGACCTCCAGCGTGGTGCGCACCTCCCGCTCGGCGAGCAACCGGACCACCTGGGACTCGATCTCGGCCGGCCGGCGGACGCCGGTGGCGACAAGCGCGCGGCGCAGCGCCGGGGCGTCGAGCGCATCCGCCGTCACCGGATCCTCCGGTCCGGTGGGCGGTGGGGTGCGCCCGATCAGCTCGATGGCGCAGCCGCTGCGCCGGGCGAGCTCCACTGCGACGGCCGCCGTGATACCCCGCGCGCCACCGGTGAGCAGCACCACCGAGGAGGGACCAAGCTCGGCGGGCAGTTCGCCCGCATAGCCCGCCGCGCCCACGTCGCCCGCGACGCCCAGCTCCACCGGCCGGATCCGCGGGGTCGCGCGGACCCCGTCACGGTAACCCACCACGGACGGCCCGCCGGGGGTGAGCAGCTCGACGAGCAGGCTCTCGGCGATCCGACGCGGTTCGTCCTTCGGTTCGACGTCGACGAGGCGGACCGCGATGTCGGGAACCTCCCAGGCGATCGTGCGCACCAGGCCGGCGAGGCCCATCCCCGGGGTCAGCTGGATCCCCTCGTCCCCGGCGTCGCCCGGGGCGAGCGCTCCGGTGCCGTGGGGCGACGGGCGACCGAAGCGCCCGCCGTGCCCGGTCGCGACGAGCATCCGCCGGCTGCCGCCGAGGGCCGCGGCCCGCAGTGCCGCGAACGCGGCAGGAAGAACGGCGTGGTTGCCGGCACCGGGATCGATCGAGGCGATCCACACCAGGCCGTCCGCGCCGGCGCCGGCTCGAACCTGACCGACCAGGCCCCGGTCGTCGGCAGCGAGGATGCGGGCCTCGGCACCCGCCTGCTCCAGCAACGTGGCGAGCTCGAGTCCGACCCCGAGGCCGCCCTCGACGAGAAGGAAGCGGGCCCCGGCCAGCGACCCGGCACATCCGACCGGCTCCGGGGTCGAGGGCACGGGGACGATCTCCGGTTCGACAACGAACCGCCGTAGCGGGATCGCGGCTGTCGAGCCGGCCCCCCGGACTTCGCGACTCCGGCGGACCGACCGGGCCCGGCGGGCTCGGCTGGTTCAGCTGGTTCAGCTGGTTCAGCCGCGCCGGCGGCATCCGGATCCACCGACGCGACGATCCAGTCGACGATGCCGCGGACGGTCTTGATCGCCGCCAGCTCCTCGACGACCTCCTCGCCCAGCTCCCCCGACCCGGCATCCACCAGACCCAGCCGCTGCGCCAGCTCCCCCAGAATCTCTGTCCGCTTGATCGAGTCGATCGACAGGTCGGCCTCAAGATCCAGATCAGGCTCCAGCATCTCCACCGGATAACCCGTCTGTTCCCCGATCACCCCCACCACCGCGGCCGACACCGCGGCCCGGTCCAGCACCACCCGACTCGCGGCAGCCATGTCCGGCGCGTCGTCGGACACGACCCCCGGCCGCGGCGGCACGAAGCCCGGCGCGTCGTCGGACACGACCCCCGGCCGCGGCGGCACAAGGTCCGCCGGCTGCCCCTCGGAGAGCTGGCCGGGCCGGGCCAGGCCGGTCGGGTCGATGCCCAGGTAGCCCAGTACGACGTCACGTTGCGCCGCGACCAGTGCCCGGGTGGTCCGCAGAAACTCCAGCACCACGGCGTCCACCGGTCCGTCACCTCCAAGTTCGGCCAGTCCGGCGGGCCCCGCCGCAGGGTCGTCGGTCGTCTCGCTGTGGTCGGTTACGCCGGCGCGGTCGAACGGGGGAGCCTGCGCCACGGTGTCCTCGACGAACCCGCGCACGCCGACGATCTCGGGCACGGATGCGACCCCGGGTGACGTCGTCCGCGCCGTCAGCCGGGTCGGCGGCCGCAGCCCACCAGGAAGGAAGCGGCCGTCGGGCGTGCGCACATAGGCCCCGTCGATGAGCCAGCCGGGACGGCGCGGCAGGTCCGTCGCGCTGACCACCCGGGCGTCGCGGCCGGTGAACAGCGCGGAGGGGTCGAGCTCGACGCCGACGGCGGCAAGCTCGGCGAGGGCCAGCAGCAACCGGCGCAGCCCCGGCTCGCCGGCGACGTCGGTGGCCACCACCCGGTGCGGTCGACCGGCCAGAATCCTGCCGGCGAGTTGCGCCAAGACGCGGCCGGGCCCGGCCTCGACGAAGGTCCGCACCCCCGCGGCGTACATCGCCTCGATCTGCTCGACGAACCTGACCGGCGCCGCCACCTGACCGGCGAGCGTCGCCCGCACCTCGTCCGGGCTGCCGGGGTAGGGCCCGGCGGTCGTGTTGGACCAGACCGGCAGGGTCGGCGCCTCGACCTCGACCTCATCGAGCCGGGCGGCCAGCGCCGTCGCCGCTTCCGCCACCACCGGGCTGTGGAAGGCGCACGCGACCGGGATCGGCTTGGCGCTGATGCCGGCCCGGCCGAGAGCCGCCACGGCGGCGGCAACGGCGTCCGTCGGCCCGGAGATCACGCTCTGCCGCGGGGCGTTGTGGTTGGCCACGACGACCCGGCCCGGTCCGGCCTCCCCACCCGTAACGGCCCCGTCGAGCGCGGCGCGGACCTGCTCGACCGACGCGGAGACCGCAGCCATCGTGCCCGGGTCGTCGCCAGCGGCTGCCAGGATCGCCGCGGCACGGGCCTCGCTCAGGCCGATGAGGTCCCGCCGGTCCAGCGCCCCGGCTGCGCACAGCGCGACCAGTTCGCCGTAGGAGTGCCCGGCGACGTGGTCCGAGCGCACCCCGAGGCTGGTCAGCAGGTCGTGGACGGCAAGCCCGGCGAGCCCCAGCGTCGGCTGGGCCGCACGGGTGTCGGTGATCGCGGCCGCCTGGGCGGCCTTCTGCTCCCGGGAGAAGGCCGCCGGCGGGAACATCGTATCCGCCCACCGGGGGGCGAGGTCCAGCACGGACCGCAGCCGTGGGAAGGCGATGAACAGGTCGGCGAGCATGCCGGGCCGCTGACTGCCCTGACCGGGGAAGAGGAACGCGGTGGCACCCGGATCCGCGTCCTGGTCCCGGACGAACAGACCCGCCCGAGGGTTCGACGTGAACGTGCGCGCCTGGTCGATGGCGGTGGGCAGCGCGTCGAGGTCGTCGGCGACGAACGCGAGCTGGACCGGGCCGCCGCGTTCCGCGCAGACGGTGGAGGCGAGGTCACGCAGGCGGAACGGCCGTCCGGCCGCGTCGTTCGCGACGATCAGCTCGGCCAGCCGGTCCAGCGCCCGGGTGGCCGCCGCCCGGTCGGTGCCGCGGACGACGAACAACTCCGCGGGCCAGCTGTCGAGGCCGTGGGCGGGCTCGGGTCCGCCGTCATAGGCGGACAGCACGACGTGGAAGTTGGTGCCGCCGAATCCGAAGGCCGACACACCGGCGTGGCACCGCTCGGCCGGGGCAACCCACGGCCTGGCGACGTCGTCAAAGTAGAACGGGCTGGTCTCGGCGTCCCAATAGGCGTTCGGCGTTTCGATGTGCAGGGTCGGCGGCCGCACCCCGGTCTCGACGGCCTTGGCCATTTTGATCAGACCGGCCAGGCCCGCCGCACACTTCGTGTGCCCGATCTGCGACTTCACCGAACCCACCGCGCACTGGCCCGGCGTCGCACCGTGGTTGGTGAAGACCTCGGTGAGGGTGGCGAGCTCGGTGCGGTCCCCCACGACCGTTCCGGTCGCGTGCGCCTCCAGCAGACCGATCTCGCTGGGCGAGATCCCCGCCCGCCCGTAGGCCCGTTCCAGGGAGAGCACCTGGCCGGCCTTGCGCGGCGCGGTCAGCCCCAGGGCCCGCCCGTCGGAGGAACCGGCGACGGCCCGGATGACGGCGTGGATCCGGTCGCCGTCCCGTTCGGCGTCCGCGAGCCGCTTGAGCACGATGACGGCCACCCCCTCGCCGAGGCTGGTGCCGTCGGCGCCCGCGTCGAAGCTGCGGCACCGCCCGCCCGGAGACAGCGCATGGACGGAGGAGAACAGCAGAAAGTCGTGGGCGCCCGCGTGGGTGTCCACGCCGCCGCACAGCACCATGTCCGAGGTGCCCGCGACGAGCTCCTTGCAGGCGGCGTCGAGGGCGGCGAGCGACGACGCGCAGGCCGCGTCCACGGTGAAGTTCACCCCGCCGAGGTCCAGCCGGTTGGCGACCCGGCCAGCGATGACGTTCGCGAGCATGCCCGGGAATGAGTCCTCGTCCAGCTCCGGCAGGAACTCCTCCAGCTCGGCCGGCAGGTCCCCGAGCAGCGCCGGCCACAGGGAGCGGAAGCTGTAGGCACCGGAGAGATCCGTCCCGGCCTCCGTGCCGAAGACCACCGACATGCGGGAGCGGTCGAACGCCCGACTCTCGCCGGCGGTCTTCTGGCCCACGTCCTTCTGGCCCACGTCGTACCCGGCGCCGCGCAGCGCGCGGGCGGCGACCTCCAGCGCGAGGAGCTGGCTGGTCTCGATACTGCGCAGCGACTTCGGCGGGATACCGTAGGCCAGCGCGTCGAACGGCACCTGCGGGAGGAAACCGCCCCATCTCGACGGCGTCCTGCGGCCAGCGTCCCTGAGCACCGCGTCCGGGTGGTAGTAGACCTCGGCATCCCAGCGATCGGCCGGGACCTCGCGGATGGCGTCGTTGCCGGCGACGATGTTCGCCCAGAAGCTGGCCAGGTCCGGGGCGTCCGGGAAGATCGCTGACATCCCGACGATCGCGATGCCGGGCGCCCGGGCGGTCGGGCGGTCGGGCGCCGCGCTCCTGTCGGCGGGCCGTGGCTCGGCGGACCGGGCGGCGAGCCCGGCCGTGGCCTGCGCGGTGACCTCGTCATGCAGCTCGGCGATGCTCGTCCGCCGCGAACGCAGGGCGGCGACCTGTCCGATCATGTACATGCCGTCCCGGGCCTGGGTCGCGGGATCGACTGTGACGACCTTGCTGCCCTCACGGCGCAGGCCCTTGCTCGCGACCCGCAGCCGGCCGAGGTTGAGCGCCTCGAGCTCCTCCCACATCTGCTGGCGGGAGTTGCCGGCGGCGATCAGCTCACGGCGACGGCCCAGAAAGGTGTGGACGTACGCGGACTCCACGCACCGGGTGGCATGACCGGGAGAGGTCTCGAGCAGCACGGTGCGCTCGCAGTCGAGAGCGGCCTGCTGGAAACCCGGCAGGATCGCCCCGGACGCGACGGCCTCGGCGGTGAACAGGTACGCGGTGCCCATCAGCACGCCGACGCTCGCGCCCCGCTCGGCGAGCGGCCCGGCCGCCGCTGCGACCATCGCAGCGGAACGGGCGTCATGCACGCCCCCGGCGAACAGCAGATGCAGGCCCGCGAAGAAGTCCGGACCGGCC
>NZ_CDWWXB010000019.1:0-13269 GCF_977971855.1 Frankia sp. CoWAU3
CCCGGCCCCGCCCCGTGGCCCAGCAGCGGCCCCCGTCGGCGCCCGCGGGGCCGGGGCAGGCGCGGGACCCGCGGGCGCCGACGGGGGCCGCTGCTGGGCCACGGGGCGGGGCCGGGCCGGCGCCTGGGGAGACGGTGCCGCCTCCGCGGCACGGCCGGCGTAGGGCTGACCGGCGTGCGGAGAATCCACCCGGGGCTGGCCGCCGTGCCTCGGGCGGGCGTCCGGCGCCGGATGGCCCCCCTCGCCGGAATCGTCGAAACCCGATCGGTGGCCGTTCCCGTCGGCCTCATCGTCGTACTGGACGAATCCGCCGCGGCACGGTCGGCGGCCGGTGGCGGTACCAGCGCGGGTGGCGGCACAGGCGGACCGGCCGGCGGGGGCCTGTCGCGGGCCGAGTCGTTCCACCAACGGTCGCCGCCGAGGGGCCGGGGCTCATTCTCCCACCAGCGCCGCTGTTCATACGGGGTCGCAACGTGGGTCGGATCCGGCCGACCGGCCCCGGCGGCCCCGGCGAGCGCGGCCGCCCCAGCCCCGGCGGTACTGCGCCCCCGTGGCCAGGTCCCGTCGAGCAGTGCGGTCGCGGCGTCCCGCGCGTCACCGGCCCGGCCGCGTTCGCCGAGCAGGGTGAGCAGCAGGTTCTCGGTGGAGGGCCGGTCCCGGGGGTCGCGGGCGAGCGCGGACCGGACGATCGGCGTGAGATCCGGCGGCATGGCCCGCAGGTCCGGCTGACCCGTCAGGATCTTCTCCGACATCTCCAGGTAGGTGCCGTGGCCGTAGGGGTGACCGCCGGTGGCCGCGTAGCCGATCAGCAGTCCCCAGGCGAAGACGTCGACCGCCGGACCGAGCGCAGCGCCCTCCATCTGCTCGGGCGCCATCCAGCCGACCGAGCCGAGGACCAGACCCGTCTGGGTGCGGCCCTTCGTCATGTCGAGCGCGCGGGCGATCCCGAAGTCGATGACCCGGGGGCCGGAGTACGACAGCATGACGTTGCTCGGTTTGAGATCCCTGTACACGATGCCGGCCCGGTGGATGGCGGTGAGCGCGGACGCCACGCCGACCGCCACGCCCTGCAGTGTCGACAGCGGCAGCGGACCGGACGCGGTGACGGCCTGATCAAGCCGGACGCCGTCGATGTACTCCGTGACCAGATAAGGACGGCGCGCGTCGGGATCGGCGTCGAGTACCTGGGCGGTGCAGAAGGGCGCGACCCGCCGGGCGGCCGCCACCTCGTCCCGGAAACGTGCCCGGAATTCCGGGTCGGCGGCGAGGTCCGACCTGATCACCTTGATCGCAACGAACTTCTCGGCCGCGTCCTGGGCGAGGAACACCGTTCCCATCCCACCCGCGCCCAGCCGACCGACGACCTGGTAAACACCGATCGTGGTCGGATCATCGGGATGCGGCGCCTCGGCCGGATATCCGCCGATAGGCGAAACCCGACGCGCCGATCGTTCCGTCACTGTTCTCCCGCCCGTGTTATACCTCCGGCCGCGGCCCAGGTACCGTTCCGGCCTGGGAGCCGTCACCGGTGCCGCAATTGTCTCCCCGTGCAGGGAGACGAACCCATCATCACGCCACAGTCCGCCGTCGCCCAGTCTCTACGGGCATCCGCAACGGCGCTGAAGTCACGCTAACCCTCTCGAGTAAATCGATGTCGAGCGTTGTCCGCCAGCCGACGCGGCGGATCCGATCGTTCCCGCCAGCCGTATCCGAGGAGACCGCAGGTAGTCGACAACAACCACAGGTGGTCGACGACTCACCATTCCGCGGATGAAGGCGGGTGAGGCGTGTCTCCGGCAGGATGAGGGAGGGAACATCCACTGCTACCGGCCGGCTGCCCCGACAGCGCCGGTCGGCCGCCAAGCCTAGGGAGTCACCCGTGGTCACGCAGTCCGCCGATGCGCACCAGCCCGCGAACGCGGTCACGGAGACCGACCCCGCGGCCGGAGCGAGCGTCACCGGCGCCGTGCGGTCGGGGACGTCCCCGGTCGACACCGACGTCGACATGCTGATCGTAGGCGCCGGTCCGGCCGGCCTCTACGGCGCCTACTACGCCGGATTCCGCGGCATGTCGGTCGCGCTCATGGACTCGTTGCCCGAGGCCGGCGGTCAGGTCACCGCGATGTACCCGGAGAAGGTGATCTACGACATCGCGGGTCTGCCGGCCGTCCGGGGGCGGGAACTGATCGACGCCCTGTTGATCCAGGCGAACCAGTTCTCCCCCACCTACCTGCTGGGTCAGCAGGCCGCCGAGCTGGCCCACGAGCCGGACGCCGTGGTGGTGACCAGCAGCCAGGGCCTTCGGATACGCGCCAAGGTCGTCGTCATCACCGGC
This sequence comes from Frankia sp. CoWAU3, assembly GCF_977971855.1. Lineage (NCBI taxonomy): Bacteria > Bacillati > Actinomycetota > Actinomycetes > Frankiales > Frankiaceae > Frankia > Frankia sp. CoWAU3. Next base: position 2,336 of record NZ_CDWWXB010000019.1, read on the forward strand.
GGTCTCGGCACCTTCGCCCCCCGCCCACTGCCCACCGGCACCGCGCATCTGGGCCGCGGCCTGGTCTACTTCGTGCCCAAGCTCGACGTCCACACCGGCCAGGACGTCATCGTGGTCGGCGGCGGGGACAGCGCCTTCGACTGGGCGCTGGCCCTGGAGCCGATCGCCCGCTCGGTCACCCTCGTGCACCGGCGGGACCGGTTCCGGGCGCATATGTCCACAGTCGAGCGGGTCGAGGCGTCCTCCGTCGAGATCCTGACCTTCACCGAGGTCGCCATGGTCCACGGTGAGGAGTGGATCGAGAAGGTCGAACTGGTGCAGACCCGCACCGGCGACCGACATGTCCGACCCGCACAGGCGGTCGTCGCAGCGCTCGGATTCACCGCCGACCTCGGACCGCTGACCCGCTGGAATCTGACCATTGACAAGCGGCACATCGTCGTCGACCCGACGATGGCGACCGGGGTCGAGCGGATCTTCGCGGCCGGCGACATCACCGAGTACCCGGGGAAGGTCCGCCTGATCGCAACGGGTTTCGGGGAGGCCGCGACGGCGGTCAACAACGCGGCGCCGGTGGTGGACCCGTCGGCAAAGATCTTCCCGGGGCACAGCTCCGACGACGGCACCGGCGGCTGAGCGCCCGGCGGGCGTGGCCGACGGATGTGGCCGTTTCCGACCGGGCACCGGCGGACCCGCGGCGCACACTGGGAACATGCGCGGTCTACTGGTGATCGGTCACGGATCCCGGCGGGACGAGGCGAACGCGACGGTTCGGGAACTCGCCCACCGGCTCCTGGTAGATCCCGGCCATGTGGTCGCGCCATGGACGTGGGAGGCGGTCGAAGCCGCCTTCCTCGAAATCGCCCAGCCCGACATCGCCACCGGGTATGCCACCCTGGCCGACGCGGGATGCACCGAAATCGTCGCCTACCCGTTCTTCCTGTTCGACGGCAACCACACCCGCCGGGACATCCCGGCGGCACTGGAGGGCGCCCGCTGCCGGCACCCGACGACCCGATGGGTGCTGTCGGAGCCGCTCGGGCTGCACGCGAGCGTCGTCGACGCGGTCCGCGCGCGGCTCGACGACACCCTGCGTCTCCTGGTCCGCGAAGCCGATGCCGCTACCCTGAAGATCAACCCCCAGGCGAGCCGGCGGACCGGCTGGTGACGACGAAGTCCGCGACGGCGGCCGCGAGCGGATGGACCCCGGGTTCGGTGGGCACGATGTCCACCCGCATGCCCGCCGCCGCACAGGCCAGCGCGCTGCGTCGACCCATCGCCGCGATGAGCAGATCGGGCGGGAGAGGTCCGTAGATCTCGGCGGTGCTGCGGGCGGCGGTGGACGACGCGAAGGCCGCGACGTCGAAGTCGCCATGCCGGAGCTCCTCGGCGATCCGGGGATCCGGCTCGGCGGTCACGTCGGTGAGCAGCGGCACCCGGCGCAGGGAACACACCGCGTCCGGCGGGTCCGCCGCGCCGGCGATCAGCACCCGCGACGAGCCGGCGGGACCGGCAGGACCGGCAGGACCGGCAGGACCGGTCGACGATGGATCCGTGGACAGCGGATCCGTGGACAGCTCGGCGACGGGCACCGAGGCGAGGCCCAGGCCGTCAAGCGCTTCCGCGGCGTCCTCGCGGGCCGCGACGAGAGTCAGGCCGGCCAACGCCCGCACGTCGGTGCCGGCTCGACGCAGCAGGGTCACCACGGCGGCGACCTCGTCCGCATCGGCCAGCAGCAGGCCGCCCGCTCCCGGCAGCGCCGCCAGCAGCGCGGCACCGGCGTCCTTGACCGGCGCGGGCCGGGCAACGACGGTCTCGACCGCATCCGCGCCCAGCTGCCGCAGCCGGCGAGCCAGCAGACCCGGTCGCGGCCGGGTACGGGCCACGAGTACCCGGATCCCGGTGAGCGGCCCCGCCTCCAAGGCCAGCGCGTCCCGGCGCGCCGCGACCTCTCCGACCACGATCACCGCGGGAGACCGCACACCGGCCGCGATCGCGTCGATCGCCAGCGCGTCCAGGGTGGTCCGCAGGACCCGCTGCGCCGGGGTCGCCCCGCGCTCGATGACCGCGACCGGCGTCGCCTCGGGGCGACCGCCGGTGAGCAGCGCGTCGGCGATGTCCATGAGACGCGCCACCCCCATCAGGATGACGATGGTCGCCCGAGAGGCCGCGAGAGCGGCCCAGTCCACCGTCGACTCCGGATGGCCGGGTGGCAGGTGTCCCGAGACGATGGCAACTTCCTGCGCGAGACCACGATGGGTGACCGGGATGCCGGCACAGGCGGGTACAGCCAGCGCCGAGGTGACGCCGGGCACGACGGTGCACGCGACCCCCGCCGCGGTGCAGGCCTGCGCCTCCTCGCTGCCTCGCCCGAGCATGTAGGGATCGCCGCCCTTGAGGCGGACGACGCGCGCACCGGCGCGCGCCCGGCCGACGAGGAGCGCGTTGATCTCCTCCTGGGTCCACGACGGGGCGGCCGGGCTCTTGCCCACGTGGATGATCTCGGCGCCGGCCGGGGCGACGCCGAGGAGGACGGCCGCGGCGAGCCGGTCGGTGACCACGACGTCCGCGTTTGCCAGCACCTCACGGCCGCGAACGGTGAGCAGACCGGGATCGCCCGGACCCGCGCCGACCAGCCAGACCTCACCCACACTTCGCCCGTCCGTCACGGCGTGCACCGTACCTGCTCGGTTGTCTTCGAACACCGGCAGCCGGCAGGCCCGAGGAGGTCAGTGGATGCCGCACTCCGTCTTGATCGAACCGGCCCACCGGCCCTCCCGGCCGGCGCCCCGCCGGGTGCACGGCCAGCAGCCGACCGAGTCGTAACCATCGGAGAGGAGCGGGTTGACGATGACGCCGTGCTCGGCCACGTAGCGTTCGACGTCCTCGTCGGTCCAAGCCGCAAGCGGGTGGATCTTCACCTTGCCCCGTCGGGCGTCCCAGTCGACGACCCGGAGCTTCGCCCGGCTGGGCGACTCCGCCCGCCGCGACCCCGCGGCCCAGGCACGGTAGGGCGCCAGGGCCCGATCCAGCGGAACGACCTTGCGCATCCGGCAGCACAGGTCCGGGTCGGTCCGGTAAAGGTCCTGGCCGTAGACGGCGTCCTGGCCGACGACGGTGAGCTGCGGACGGGCGCTGATGATCGGCAGGTCGTAGGTTCCGGCCACCGCGTCCCGGGTACCGACGGTCTCGGGGAAGTGATAACCGGTGTCGATGAAAACCACGGGGACGTCGGACCGGATCCGGGCGAGCATGTCCACGAGGATCGCCTCAGCCATCGAGGCGGCGATCGCCAGCTTCGTCCCGAATTCCCCGACCGCCCAGCGCAGGATCTCCTCCGCCGGCGCGCCTTCGAGGTCGTCCCCGGCCCGCAGCGCCCGGGCCTGCAACGCGGCATCCATCAGCTCGTCTCCTCGTCGTCACGCAACCCGGCTCCGGCGACGCCGCGGGCGGATGCCGCGGTCGTCCACCGGGCAGCCGCCCGAGTGCTGTCCATTGCCGATCACCGTGCCGCCTGCTCTTCCGCCGTGCCGAACGCCCCGCCCGTGGTGACGGCGGTCCCGCCCGAGGCGACCGCGAGGGCCGTCAGACTCAGTCGGAAGCCCCGCAGGCAGGACCGGCACGCCCAGTACCCGTGGCCATGTCCCGCGCCGGAGCCCTCCGGCGGCGTGTCCGGGACGATGTCCTCCTCGCCGCAATACGGGCAGTAGAAGGGCACCACCCGCTCACCGCTAGCCATCTGCTGCACCGAGCGCCGTCAGTTGGGCCTCGTCGGCCCGCTCCGCCCAGTCCGCGAAGCTCTCCCCCGCGGTCCGGTCCGCCCGGTAGGTCTCCAACACCGCGACGACGTAGTCGACGAGGCCGTCGGCGGTCACCTTCAGACCACGCGACTTGCGGCCCAGCCGCGACCTGGTGCCCAGGTGCCCGCCGAGGTGGACCTGGAAGCCCTCGACCATCTCACCGGTGGCGTCGTCCGCTACCAGGGAGCCCTTGAGCCCGATGTCGGCGACCTGGAAGCGGGCGCAGGCGTTGGGGCAGCCGTTGACGTTGATCCCGATCGGCTCGTCGAAGTCGGGCAGCCGGCGTTCGAGCTCGTCGATGAGGTCGCGGGCCCGACCCTTGGTCTCGACGATCGCCAGCTTGCAGAACTCGATACCGGTGCAGGCCATCGTGCCGCGCCGGAACACGCTCGGGCGGACCACCAGGTCGAGCGCACCGAGTTCGGCCTCCAGCGCGTTGACGTCCGCGTCGGCGACATCGAGGATGACGATCTTCTGCGTCGTCGTGGCGCGGATGCGGCCCTGCCCGAACCGGTCGGCGAGGTCCGCCACCGCGCTCAGCGTGGTCCCGCTGAGCCGACCCGCCCGCGGTGCGAACCCCACGGCGTTGCGGCCGTCGCGCTGGCGGTGCACCCCGATGTGGTCGCGCCCCTCGCCGCGCGGCGGGGCCGGCGGCGGGCCATCGGGCAGCGCCGAAGCCAGGTACTCCTTCTCCAGAGTCGCGCGCACCCATTCGGCGCCCATGTCCGCGACCAGGAACTTCAACCGGGCGCGGGTGCGCAGCCGCCGGTAGCCGTAGTCTCGGAACAGCGATACGACGCCGTGCCAGACCTCGGCAACCCGCGCCGGCGGCACGAACGCGCCCAGCCGCACGCCGAGCCGTGGGTTCGTCGACAGACCGCCACCGACCCACAGGTCGTAGCCGGCTCCCAGCTCCGGATGGACGACCCCGACGAACGCGATGTCGTTGATCTCGTGCAACGTACAGTGGTCGGCGCAGCCGGAGATGGCGCTTTTGAACTTACGGGGCAGGTTGGCCAGCGTAGGGTCGCCGATGAACCGGCGGACGACCTCGTCGATCGCCTCGCTCCCGTCGATGATCTCGTCACCGTCGACCCCGGCGAGCGGGCAACCGAGGATCACCCGGGGGGTGTCGCCACAGGCCTCGGCGGTGGTCATGCCAGCGTTCTCCAGCGCCGCCCAGATCGCCGGCACATCCTCGATCCGGATCCAGTGGAGTTGGATGTTCTGCCGGTCGGTGACATCGGCGACGTCCCGGCCGTAGCGGGTGGAGACGTCGGCGATCACCCGGAGCTGATCCGAGGTCATCCGGCCGCCGTCGAGCCGGATGCGCTGCATGAAGTAGGAGTCGTCCAGTTCCTCGGGTTCGAGGATCGCCGTCCGCCCGCCACTGATCCCCGGCCGGCGCTGGGTGTACAGACCCCACCACCGGAACCGGCCCCGCAGGTCCTGGGGATCGATCCCGTCGAAACCGGTACGCGGGTAGAGGTTGAGGATGCGGTCCCGCACCTCCAGGCCGCCTTGGTCCTTCTTCATCCGCTCGTTCGCGTTGAGCGGCTCGGAATATCCCAACGCCCACTGGCCCGCTCCCTTGGGTCGGGACGGGCGCGCGGACCGGGCAGGAGAAGTCATGAGATCTCTCGGTGCGCAAGGAAGTCGCGGCGCCGACAGCGGGCGCCACGAACGGAGACGTCAGCGGGGGCGGCGACAGCCGGCGCTGGAGACCCGCAGCAGGTCGACGTGCAGACGGGCAACGAGCATCGGCTCGATCACCAGGCACGGCACTGCGGGGGACGACGCAGCCCGGCGCCGACGAGAGGCGCCGACCGGAAGGCCCGACGCCTGCCCAACCGGCACCCCACCAGCGAGGGCGCACGTAGTCACGAGCCCATGTTTCCACAGAAGTACGGCCGATGGGCAAGTCGGGGCACTGTCCGGCCTACTTCGACCCGCCACTCTGCTCCAAACTGCAACAAACCGGACGGCCAGCCCCGAGATCGTCCGTCATGGCCGATGTGGCCGATGTGGCAACCATGACAGCCACTGAGCATAAAACTCTATTATGCCAGTGGAGAAAATGAACAATTTTGCCGGTCACAAGATCGCTCAGATCGTCCGGTGGACGGCGCACAGCCGTCGGAGCTGCTCCACCAGCGGACCGGCGGCCAGCCCTTTCTCCAGCAGGGCGTCCGCGCCGAGTTCCAGCACCTGGTCGAGCAACGCATCCTCGGAGAATCCCGTGAAAATCACCACCGTGGCCCGCGGCACGACCCGCCGGATCCGCGGCAGGGCGGTGATGCCGTCGAGGACCGGCATGGCCAGGTCGAGCAGCACGAGGTCCGGCTCGGTGCGGACAACCTCGTCGATCGCCTCCGCGCCGTTGGACGCGGCGCCGACGATCACGAAGTCGGGTTCGGTCTCCAGCAACAGGCACAATAGTTCGCGCACGCCGTCCGCGTCGTCAACGACGACCACACGCCGTGGACCGGGCGGAGGCACCTGCTCCCCCGGAGCGGAACCACGGCCCGCAGCGGAACCGCCGACCAGGCCGACGGCCTTCTCCCCGACGAGCCCGACGGTGTCGGCATCCACCGAACGGCCGGTATCCACCATTCTTTTGTACGCGCCCCGCCCGACCCCGCGCATCGTCATTCAGGATGGTTTCCGAGGATGACCCACGTTGGCCATCAGGCCGATACCCGCAGACCGTCGCGAAGCACCGCAGCCTGGACGCGGCCGCGATAGCACACCATGCGGGAATAGCCCGTCCGGACGAGCCCTCGGCGATTCCGCTGCTTTCCGCCAACACTTCCGTGGCAACGCTCGCATTTCCCAACAATAACCCAAGAAGGTCGGCATAATGTCTCGACGGAGGCGCGGTACGACGGAGGACTTCCACGCTACGATCAATCGGTCGACCACGAAGCGCGACGCCGATCAACTTCGCCTCCCACGCGACAACCGAGAGTAATCATTAGAACTGGATGTGTATGGGACTTTTGGCCTCTAGTCAACTAGGGTGCAGCCTGGAGTAATCTGATCACTATCGGTGACTCTCTACTGGCCATCGGGCGGGCGACCGTCAGGCGGACGAGCAGAGACAGCACACGACTGCTGAGCTTCCCTCCTCGGGAGGCGGGACCTTGCCACGCGGAAGGACGTCACAGATGCGGCAACGGAGCCGAGGCCGGCACGATGCGGCGACCGCCGAAGACCTGCTACCCGCTGAGGTCCGACGGCGGCGCTGTGAACGTGTCCTCTCTCGGGAGGAGCTCGCCCGACGCACCGGCTACAGCCGCCAGTACATCGGTCAGCTCGAACAGCCCAGCCGAGGCATCCCCTCCCGGCCGGTGATCGCCGCAGTCGACGCGGCGCTGGAGGCCGGGGGCGCCCTCATCGACCTGCGTGAGGCAGCCGTCGCCGCCCGGGCGGAACGCCTGCGTCGCCGACCCGATCCGGAGCGGGAGTCCCGCCGCCGGGTTTCGGATCTGCTTGACCACCGCCGGTCGGACACCGAACTGGACTACCTCGATCGGTTGGTGGCCGATCTGATCGCCAAGGCCGATCGGCTCGATCCACAGGACGTCACCGCCCAGGTGCTGGAGCAGCAGAACGTCGTCGACAACCTGCTACACACGCCCATGCTGCCGCACCAGCAGTTCCGGCTGTTCATGCTCGCGGGTCACCTGGCCGGGCTGCTCGCCATCTCCCTGTTGGACGTGGACGAGCTCGCGGGAGCCAGCACCTGCTGCCTCGAGGCGGCGGTGTTCACCGAGCTGACCGGTCACGAAGGACTACGGGCTTGGACCCTCGCGGTCAACAGCCTCATCGACGCGGCCGCCCGGCAGGTCTGCGAGGGCACCGAACCCGGCATCGTGTCCGGCGACGGCCCCAGGGCCCCCGTGCCACCGGACCCACGGTCCGGGCCGCCAGGTGAGCCCAGCGCTCCGAGGTATGCTCTGGCCGGCGGGGATGATTCCGGTGGCGAGACTCTCGACGAGATGTTGATCGCGCCGGGCGGGCGAGCCACCCCGCCCCGGTTGATCGCGCTGGTAAAGGGCCGTATCGCGCGCTTCGCCACGGCGAGTACGCGCCGAGCGGTTCCGATTCCGCCGACCAGTATCTCCCACGCGTTCCGACCACCGGTCTGAGTGGCGCTCAGACGTCCGCGAAACGCAGTTCGCGCAGCGCCGGAACATCACCTCGCCGCGCGGCACGGCCGGCGAAGGCGATAATCCCCGCCTGCTGGCGCGCACCAAGCCGAAAGTCGAGAGTGGTGAAATACCGAGCCAGCGTGCCCGGATCGAACACCTCAAAACGGGCCGCCCGCGCCGCGACCTCGTCCACATCACGCAGCGCCAGGTCGAGTCCGGAGCGGAACGCGCCGTGCACCTCCTTGACCACCCCGGGACGGCGTTCGGCGAAGGACCGTCGGGCGGCCCACACGGCGAACACCATGGGCAGGCCGGTCCACTCCCGCCAGGCGGCACCGAGATCGATGAGCCGGAGAGGATGGTCCGGACCGCCCCGCTCGGCGTCGTAGGTCGCCCGTAGCGCGGCATCCCCGATGATCACCGCGGCATCCGCCTCCCGCAGCATCGACGGCAGGTCCGGCGGCATCGTCACGTACTCCGGTCGCAGGCCGTGGCACTCCTCCAGCAACATCCGGGCGAGCAGCACGCTGGTCCTGGACGTCGAGCCGAGCGCGACGGTCCGGATCTCCGCGAGCGGCGCCGCCGTGCTCAGCACGACGGACAGGACCGGACCGTCGGAGCCGACCGCGAGGTCGGGCAGCACGACGAGCTCGTCGGCATGCCGGAGGTACTCCACCAGGCTGATCGGACCGATATCGAGATCGCCGACGACCAGCGCGTCGTTCAGCCGGTCCGGGGTGTCCTTCGTCAGCTCGATGTCGAGCAGAGCACCGGAGTGGACCAGTCCCCAGTACAGCGGCAGGCAGTTCAGAAACTGGATGTGCCCCACCCGGGGACGGGCCTGGGTATCGCCGTCGTCGTCCGCTCCGGCTCCAGTCAACACCGTCCGCCCCGGCGCTCCTCCATGACCTCGATGACCACGCGGCGCTGGCGCAACGCCAGGGGATAGCTGAGCAGCCCGCTGAACACCACGGCCAGGGCGAAGGCCAGCAGCCCGTTCACCCCCAGCAGCAGGACCACGGCCAGCACCGCTCCGAAGAGCACCACGCGTACCGCGAAGTACCGCAGGTTGATGCCGAGCAGGCCGCGCTCGCCCGCCTGGCCCGATTCGGTCGGCGAGTCGGGCATCGCCCGCTGTGGCCACGAAACCCGCTGTGGCCACGAAACCCGCCGCCTACGCAATTGCACCATCACGTCCTCCGTCTCTTCGTCGGCACCCAGCCGAGCCGGCGCAGTACGGTCGGGAAGAAGCCCAGCCCCAGGAAGACGACGAACAGACCCAGCAGGCCGGCGGCACCGATCGGCAGACCGATCCAGTCGAGCACCACGTACCCGGCCACCCCCGGAAACAGGATCACCAGGAAGGCCAACACAAAGATCGATCCGATGCCGGGTGCTCCGTGGGGCCGGACAGGCCCGGAACCCCCGGGCGCCGGCGACTCCTCGGATCCGCGGGCCGGCCCCGGCCCCTCCCCGGTGCCCATCCGGTCCACCGGTCAGGCGTCGATCGAGGTCGGGACGTCACGCCGAGCCGGGTCGGGACCGTCGTAGACACGGATCTCCCGGTAGCGGGTGTCCCGCTCGACCGGGCGGAAGCCGGCGTCGCGGATGATTGCGAGCAGATCCTCGCGGGTCATGGTGTGCGGCGTCCCGAACCGGTCCGCATCGTGCGTGATCTTGTACTCGACAACGGAACCGTCGAGGTCGTCGGCGCCGAAGTTCAACGCGAGCTGCGCCGTGGTGAGACCATGCATCACCCAGAAGCACTTGATGTGGTCCACGTTGTCGAACAGCAGCCGGGAGACAGCGAACGTCTTCAACGCCTCGGCCCCCGTCGCCATCGGCTGGTTCATCAACCGGTTGCGCGGGTCACCGGCGGCGTCGTGCTGGAAGCGCAGCGGGATGAAGACCGTGAACCCGCCCGTGGAATCCTGCAGCTCACGCAGCCGCAGCACGTGGTCCACCCGGTGCCGGGGGTCCTCGATGTGCCCGTACAGCATCGTGCACGGAGTGCGCAGGCCCTTGGCGTGGGCGAGCCGGTGGATGCGCGACCAGTCCTCCCAGTGCGTCTCGTGACCGACGATCTTCTGGCGGACCTCCCAGTCGAAGATCTCCGCGCCGCCGCCGGTGAGCGACTCGAGTCCCGCGTCGATGAGCTCGTCGAGGATCTCGTCGGCGGACAGGCCGCTGATCTTCTCAAACCAGTGGATCTCGGTAGCGGTGAACGCCTTCAACGCGACGCCGGGCAGCGCCTTGCCGAGCTCCCGCAGCGAGCGCGGATAGTAGCGCCAGGGCAGCGTCGGATGCAGACCGTTGACGATATGCAGCTCGGTGATCCCGGCCGGCTCCATCTCCTTCGCCAGCCGGACAGCCTCCTCGATGCGCATGGTGTAGGCATCGGACTCACCGGGCTTGCGCTGGAACGAGCAGTACGCGCAGGACGCCGAGCAGACGTTCGTCAGGTTCAGATGCCGGTTGACGTTGAAGAAGGTCTTGTCGCCGTTCTTTCTGGTGCGAACCTCGTGGGCGAGACCGCCCAACCAGACGAGGTCGTCGCTGGCGTACAGCGCCTCCCCGTCGGCACGGCTCAGCCTCTCGCCGGCGGAAACTTTGGCCTCGATCTCCCGCTTGAGCCCAGCATCCATGCCTTCCAGCCTAGCCCGCCGGTCTCGGTGTCCTCGGATGCGAGCACGGCTGCCCGGTCACAGCCGCCCCGCGATCCGGCGGGGCGTCCGACTACTCGCGGCTACCCGGCGTTCCAGCTGTTCCCGCCGTTCCTGGCGTTCCCGGCGTTCCCCGCATCCGGGCGCTGAGCGGCCCGCTGTGCAGCCCTGCGCTGCATCCGCCCGAGCGGCCAGGTCAGCAGTCCGGCGACAGCGAACCCAACGAGCAGCGCCATCAGCAGGTTCAGCCCGACGGTCACCAGGATCACGGTGATCACGGCGAGGGCTGCGACGCGGATCAGGAAATACGGCAGTTG
>NZ_CDWWXB010000019.1:13730-14431 GCF_977971855.1 Frankia sp. CoWAU3
CGCGCGCAGGTTCACGTCCTGCGGCGCGGGCCGCTCGGCGCGAGTGGGACGACCCGGCCGCGCCGAGGCACCGCGGCCGCCCCCGCCGAGGCGGATCTGCGTGCCGTGGCCCCGTCCACCCCGCCGGTTCCCCGGCCCCGGTTCCTCGTCGGTCCGCGCCCACCCGTCGCCATATCGTCCTCATCCCGCCGGCACCGCGGCCCCGGTCGGGGCCCGTTCCCGACAACTGTGCCTGTCGGGGTGGGGCCTGCGCCAGGGGGAACAGGCGTCACCCGGCCGGTGGCGCCGTCTCGACCTCCAGCAGGTCACGGCGGTCCGCCAGGTCACGGCGGGCGCCGCCGAGCTCGCCGGTCCAACGCCGGAAGAGCGTGTGCGGCACGTCGGCGGCGTCCAGCACCCGCCCGGCCACGAAGTCGACGAGATCGCCAGCCGTCCGCACACCCGCGTAAAACCCCGGGCTCGCCGCGGCCACCACCGCCCCGGCGTCGTGCAGGTCCAGCATGTGGCGCAGCGTCGCGCGAGTGTAGGGCATCTCCCGCGGGACGACGATCAGACGGCGGCCTTCCTTGAGCGTGACATCCGCCGACCGCTGCAACAGATCCTTGGACAGTCCCAGGGTGATACCGGCCAGGCAGGCGGTGCTCGCCGGGACAACGATCATCCCGCGAGTCGGGTACGAACCGCTGCTCGTCGGCGCCCCC
>NZ_CDWWXB010000019.1:14821-18468 GCF_977971855.1 Frankia sp. CoWAU3
CGCCGACGGACCCTCCGGAGGTGACACCCCGCCCAGGGGCATGGACAGCCACGTGACCAGGGCTTTCGCCCAGGCGGAGTCACGCCAGGCGATACCCGTCTCATCGAGCAGGGTCAGGCGGGCCGCGCGGGACAGCACCAGATCGACTGGCAGCCGAGCGGCCAGCAGGCCACGCAGCACCGCGGCCGCGTAGGGGGTTCCACTGGCACCGCTCACCCCGACCACCCACGGCAGGCGTGCTCCGGCCCCCTCCTCGGGGGCAGTGAACACATCGGCCATGACGAATCCGATGCTCAGACGGCCAGACCACGGCTGGCGAGATCGACAACGGCGAAGAGGAACAAGACGATGCCGACGAATCCGTTCGCGGTGAGGAAGGCCCGGTTGACCCGCGACAGGTCGTTCGGGGACACGATGGCGTGCTCATAGCAGAATGCCGCCGCCGTCAGCACGAGCCCAGCCCACCACCACGGACCGGCGCTGTCCATCAGCCCGTAGACGATGAACAACGCAAAGGTGATCATATGCGTAACCGTGGAACCAATGAGCGCGGCCCGCACCCCGAACCGGGCCGGCACCGCACGCACGCCGATGCGCCGGTCGACCTCGGCATCCTGGCAGGCGTAGATCACGTCGAAGCCGCCGATCCAGCTACCGACCGCAAGGCCGAGCACCAGGGCGGCCCAGGACCACTCACCGGTGACCGCGATCCACGCGCCGACCGGGGCCGCCGCCTGGGCGATGCCGAGCACGGCGTGTGGGAAGTCGGTGAACCGTTTCGCGTAGGGGTAGACGACGAGCGGCGCGACGGCGACCGGCGCGAGCAGCAGGCAGAGCCAGGACAAGGCCGCGGCGGAGGTGAGGAAGACGGCGAGCGCGACCGCGGCGCCGACGACCGCCGTACGCACCGAGACCACGCCGGTGACCAGCTCTCGGTTCGCCGTCCTCGGATTACGGGCGTCGATCGCGCGATCGATGACCCGGTTTGCGGCCATGGCGAAAGTTCGGGCCGCGACCATCGCCACGGTGACGAGGGCGAGGTCCGACCAGTGCACCGACCGGGAATCCGCGAACGAGGCTGCGAGCGCCGCGATGTAGGCGAACGGCAGCGCGAAGACCGAGTGCTCGATGACGACGAGCCGCAGAAACGCCCGTACCCGGCCGGTGGCGTGTCCCGGGCCGGCTCCCGACCCTCGCCCGACCGGCTCCGACGCGCCCGGCACCCACGCGGCGTCACTCACCGCGATCACCACTCCTTGTTCCTTGCCCAGCCAGAGGCCCCAGCGTCCTTTTTGTCCCTCTGGCTAGGCAAGAAAAACGGAGGACGGTCACAGGCCATACTCCTTCCATCGGCGGGTGACCCGTTCGCGGACCGCCTCGTCCATGACGATCTCCTCCGGCCAGCCGCCGTCGCGCCGGTAACCCTCGCTCGGTAGCTTGCGGGTCGCGTCCACACCGACCTTGCCGCCCCAGAACTGCTCGTAGGCGGCGTGGTCGAGATGGTCCACCGGCCCGATGGTGGTGATCAGGTCGTGGGCATAGTCGACGTTGCCGAAGGCGCGCCAAGCGACCTCGTGGTAGTCGTGCACGTCGCAGTCGGCGTCGACGACCACGATCAGCTTCGACAACGACAGCAGCCCGGCCCCCCATACCGCGTTCATCACCTTCTGCGCGTGCTTCGGATAACGCTTCTCGATGGAGACGATGCAGCAATTGTGGAACACCCCCGCCTCGGGCAGGTCGTAGTCGACGATCTCGGGAATCATCATCCTGACCAGTGGCAGGAAGATCCGTTCGGTGGCCTTGCCCATCGGGCCGTCCTCCTGCGGCGGCCGACCGACCACGATCGTCTGGAACACCGGGTCACGCTGCATCGTCATCACGTCGACGTGCAGCGCCGGGAACGGTTCGACGGGCGTGTAGAAGCCGGTGTGGTCGCCGAACGGCCCCTCGGGCAGCCGCTCCCCCGGCTCGAGCCAGCCCTCGATCACCACCTGTGCGTTCGCGGGCACCCGCAGCGGGACGGAGAGGCAGTCGACCATCTCCACCCGCTCGCCGCGCAGGTAACCGGCGAACAGGTACTCGTCGAGGTCGGCAGGCAGGGGCGCGGACGCGGCGTAGGTCACCGCCGGGTCACACCCGAACGCGATGGCGACCGGCAGCCGCTCCCCACGCCGCTCGGCGACCGCGTGATGCGCGTTGGAGTCCTTGTGGATCTGCCAGTGCATGCCGACGGTGCGTGCGTCATGGCGTTGCAACCGGTACATCCCGAGGTTACGCGCCCCGGTCTCGGGGTGCTTTGTGTGCGTCAGACCGAGGTTGAGGAAGGCCCCGCCGTCGTTCGGCCAGGCGTGCACCCCCGGCAGCCGGAACAGGTCGACGTCCGGACCCTTGAGGACGACGTCCTGGCAGGGCGCGGTCCGGACCCGGCGGGGCGGGACCGAGGCGAGCGACGCCGCCTTGCCGAACGCCTCACGCAATCCGGACAGGCCGATCGGCAGCTGCGGGCGCAGCAGCGCGCCGAGCCGTTCACCGATGTCGTCCAGCGCCTCGACGCCGAGCGCGGCAGCCATCCGCTCCTCGGTGCCGAACACATTGATCGCCAGCGGCATGTCGGCGCCGGCCGGGGACTCGAACAGCAGAGCCGGCCCGCGCTCCCGTACCACCCGGGTCACGATCTCGGTGACCTCGAGACGCGGGTCGACGGGTACGGTGACGCGGCGCAGATCCTTCCGCCTTTCGAGATGAGCAAGGAACGCACGCAGATCCGCCCAGGCCATGACCTCCATCCTCGCAGTCGCCACGGGTGGATGCCCGACCGCCCACAGGTGGTCACGATCCCAGTTCAACACGTCACGTCCCGGGCACGGCCTCGTCGGATAACGGACCGGGAGGACGAGGAGGCGGCGCGGAAGGCACACTAGAGATACACGGGCCGGCCATCACCACGACATGTACGTCCGTCGCGGGCCATAGCGGACGGTACGTGCTCGCCTGACCCATCTGGTGAGGTCGCCCGTCCGTGACGCCATCCGTCCGTGACGTCGCCACGGGTCGGGGGTTTCGCCACGGGTCGGGGATTAGATGCCCGCGGATCGGATGTTCCATACCTGACAGGTCAAGACGGACATAACGATCAAGAAAAGCAGGAAGGAGCGACCGGCCGGTGCTGGGCCTCGCGCTGACGTTTGTGATCATTGGTGTTTGGGCTTACGCGATCATCGATGTCTTCGGGACACCCCCCGAGGAGGTTCGGATCATGCCCAAACTCGCGTGGATCGTAGCAGTGATCTTCCTTGGTATCTTCGGCACCGCCGGATGGTTTTTCTTCGGTCGACCTCGCGCGAACAGCGTCGGCGAGCGGCCGTTGCGCCGGCCGGTCTCCGACCATCCGGCCTTCGGGCAACGATCGTCCTGGGGCATCGACAGCCGGCGTGATGGCGGCTTCGGCCGGTACAGCGCGCGGACGGGCACCCGCCGGGCCGCCGTCCGGCCGAAGGGTCCCGACGACGACCCGGACTTCATGCGGGAGCTGTCCGCCCGGATCCGCAAGGGCGAGGCCGGACCTCCGTCGTCATCGTCCCGCGGCTGAGCCGCATGGACGCGGGGGATCCAGGGCCACGAGCCCGCGGCTGACCGGCTCCGCG
>NZ_CDWWXB010000019.1:18737-30916 GCF_977971855.1 Frankia sp. CoWAU3
CGCGGCCGAGCGGGGTGTTCTCCGCAGGCTGCGGGTGGCCCGCCCGTTCTCCCCGGCGGGCCAGGCCGGGACCAGGGACCAGCAGCCGTGGGGAGGGTCAGATGCCGGCGTAGGAGTGCAGCCCCGAGATGACCAGATTCACCAGGTAGTAGTCCACGAACAGGGCGCTGAAGGCCAGCAGCGAGATCGCCGCGGCCCGCCGCCCACGCCATCCGGCCGTCGCGCGGGCGTGCAGGTAGGCGGCGTAGCAGACCCAGGTGATGAACGACCACGTCTCCTTGGGGTCCCACCCCCAGTAGCGGCCCCATGCTGATTCCGCCCAGATCGCCCCGGCAATGATCGCGAAGGTCCAGATCGGGAACGCGAACGCGATGACCCGGTAGGACAGGGTGTCGAGCGCCGCCGACGACGGCAGGCGCATGACGATGCCGCCCCGGCGCTGCATGGCCTGGCTCGCGTCAGCCCGTCCGGCCGCGACCTCGGCCAGCCGATTTTCCCAACGCTCCTTGATGAGGAACAACACCGTGGTCACGGCGGAGACCAGGAACACCCCGCTGGCGACGATCGCACCGACCACATGGATCTTGAGCCAGTACGAGTTGAGCGCGGGCACCAGCGGTCCCGCAGCGACATAGAGCACAGTGCCGGCGAAACCAAGCGAGAGCACGACCGGCAGCATGACGAAGACGCCCAACCACCGGACCGGCTGCCGGATCATCAGGGCGAGAAACGTCGTGACCGCGATCAGGCAGATCATCGACGAGAACTCGTACATGTTGCCCCAGGGCACCCGGTCCGCCGCGAGGCCACGAGTGATAACGGACCCCAGGTGCAGCGTCCAGCCGACGACCGTCAGCGCGACGGCGATTCGCCCGATCCACCGGGCACGCGCGGGAACCGCCACGTCGCCGTCGTTACCGGCGGCCAGCGTGTGCGCGGCGTTCGCCCGCCGCCGGACAGCCTCGATCTCCCGGGCCCGGGCCGCAGCGAGGGCCACGGCGGCGGGGTCGGACGGGTCGATCGGGGCCGCGGCCCCGTCGGTCGGGCCGGCTGCCTCGGCGGGATCGGCGGCGGCGCCGATCCCGCCGGCCGCCGCCCCGATCAGCGCCGCCGGCTGCCCGGCCCCCTGCCGTGCCGGGACGGCCGCCGCCTCCTGAGCCACGTCGTGGCGCAGGCCGAGCCGGCTGAACGCGAACTCGGCCGCGTAGCCGAGCATCGCCGTGGCGTACACCGCCTCGCCGCTGCCAAACAGATGATCGGAAAGGCTGGCTACGCCCTCGTTGACCGCCATCAGTGCTCCCGTTCGCTGGCACTCGACGCGGCATCGCCGGCTGCGGTGCCACCCGGTTCGGTACTACTGGGTTCGGTACTGGCTGGTTCGGTACTGGCTGGTTCGGCGCCGCGCGATTCCGAGGCGGTCGGCACGGACCGGTCGGTGCCCGCGGGCCCGGTGGCCTCCCGGAGCAGGGTCGTGAGCTGGGCCAGCTCGACGGCGAACCCGTCGGCGTCGGAGCGGGACAGCCCACCGATCTCCACCGTGCACCCACCTGCGGCCGCTGGCCGGGCCCGCACCCATACCCGGCGGCGGCGCACCCGAAGACTCGCGATCAGCCCGATGATGATGAGGACCGCGAAGAGCAACGCCTCGCCCTTGAACGGGTCGGACTTGACCTGGAAGGTGGCGAACTCGGCTACGCGGTCGGCCTCGAGGCTCATCCCGCCGGGTAGCCCGGTAAGGGTGCGCTGCCGCGGGTTGTCGAGGGCCAGGACCTGCGCGGTGCGCTCGCTGCCCGCCGGACCCGTCATCGTGATCTGGCGCAGGTCGCGGGTGTCGACCGTGTAGACGTTCTGTGGAATGCCCTCGTTGAGATGGAGGTTGCCGACGAATCCCGTGATCGTCAGACCGGGCGCGCGGGCGGCGGGGAACGCGGAGACGTATCCCTGGGTCGGGTCGAGGCGGGTGGTCGGCGTGAACACGCCGCTGAAGGCCAGCTGCTGGGGCTCCTTGCGGGCGCCCAGCGCGGGCAGTCCGGTATCGGGGATCTTGACGGTGCAGGTTGAGGTGAACATGCCGTCCCGCGGGGTACACGGCACGTTCGCCTCCCAGACGACCTTGCGCGCGGCGTCGCGAAGCACGAAGTGCGGGGCGAATCCATGCCCGATGAGGTAAATCTTGGCGTTGCCGATCACCAGCGGATGGTTGACGCGGATGGTCGCCTTGCGGGTCGGGGCGTTCAGCGCGGCGGCATACGTGACGTCGGCGCGGAAGTCGGACGGCTGGCCGCTTGGCTGGAACGTGGCGTTGAACCGGTCCAGCGTGAGCGAGAACGGACGCAGCTTCGCGGTGTCGACGCGCTGACCAGCGTTGAACTGGTCATAGGAGATGATCGTGTTCGCGAACCCGCTCCCGGAAACGACGAGCACGGTCCCGGAGTATCCGTACCAGGAACCGAAGCCCACCGCGGCGAGCAGCCCCACCAGGGCAATGTGGAAGACGAGGTTGCCGGTCTCGCGCAGGTACCCCTTCTCCGCTGCGACGGAGTGGTCGGCAGTCCCCTTCGCGTCGTGGGCCTCCCCAGCCGTGGCCGTGGCCCGGAAGCGCCGTCGGCGCAGCGCCTGCCGGGCAGCCGCCATCGCGTCGGCGGGCTCCATCGGACTCGTCCAGGCGCTGCCGCCGGGCAGCCGGCCGGGCCGGGCCGGGGCCTTCGGCGGCGCGGTGAACAACGCTCTGGCATGCCAGCGGATCCGGGACGACAGGCAGCCAATCAGGGAGATGAACAGCAGCAGGTAGATCGCTGCGAACCAGGACGCGGCGAAGACGTCAAACCCGGAGAACCGGTCGAGCAGCGGACCGAGGGTGGGGTGGTCGGCGCGGTACTGCTCCACCCGCATCGGGTTGATGGCGCGTTGCGGCAGGAGCGATCCGGGCACGGCAGCCAGGGCCAGCAGGAACAGCAGCAGCAGCGCGGTACGCATGCTGGTGAGCTGACGCCAGGACCGGACGGCGAGGGCAAGGGCCGGATGCCGGGTGAACCGGCCACCGGCGCCGGGAGCGCGCCCCGGTCCGTCGGTCGGCGTACCGGGGTCGTCGGACGACGGACCGGCCGCGCTGTCCGGCGGGTCGAACGCCTCGGGGGCTGCGGCGCGGGCGTCGGCATGCCCCTCGGGCAGACGGCGCGCGCTGGCCGCCGCGTCGGAGCCGAATCCCGCGGACTCGACGGCGGAATCGAGGTCGGACTTCTCAAGGTCGGGCTTCTCAAGGTCGGACTCGACCTCGACAGTGTTGATGGATTCGACGTCGACGGACCCGGCGGCGAGTGGCGCGGGATCGACGGCGAGTGCTGCGGGATCGACGGTTCCGGACGCAGGCGCGAGCCGGGCGTTCGAACGGGTTGAGGAGGTCACAGCGACGTCTCCGAGAAGCCGGGGGCGTAGGGCCGTAGGTTCGCAACCAGGTCGGCCCACTCCCCCGTGAGTTGAAGCACTCCGACCGTGACGAGCAGCATGCCGCCGAGCAGGGTCAGGATGCGGGTATGCCGTCGCAGCACCCGCAGGGCGCCGACGGCACGTCGGAAAGCCAGTCCGACGGCGAGGAACGGCAGCCCAAGCCCGAGGCAGTACACCGCGGAGAGGACCGCTCCCCGCTGCGCCGTCGCGCTCGTCACCGCCAGCCCCAGGACGGCCGACAACGTCGGGCCGAGGCAAGGCGTCCAGCCGATTCCGAAGAGCGCCCCCAGCACGGGCGCGCCGAGCAGGCCGGACGCCGGCAACCGGTGGATGCGCCACTCCCTGTTCGCCCAGGACAGCCGGGAGAACACGCCGGCAAACGCGAGTCCCATCACGATGGTGACAACCCCGAGGAGCTGGCTGACGCCGACCTGATGGCGGGTGAGCCACTGCCCGAGCCCACCGAACGCCGCGCCGTAGGACACGAAGACCGCGGTGAAGCCGAGCACGAACAGACCCGTGCCCGCGGCGACCCGCCCCCCCGCGCGCAGCCGGTACAGCCGCGGCCCGGGCGACCCGGTCCCCTCGTCGTCCCGGGCGAGGGCACCAGGGACCGCCGCCCCGCCGGCCACCGCCATGCCCGGCACCGCTACGGACACCGCCGGCATCGCCGGTGCCCGGCCCGGCAGCCCGCCCGGGGTGGCGGCAACTCGCCTCGAACGATCCTGAAGCTCCGCCCCGGACAGGCCGGTGACGAAGCTGAGATAGCCCGGCACCAGCGGAAGGACGCAGGGGGAAAGAAAAGAGAGCAGTCCCGCCGCGGCGGCGACCGGCGCGGCGAGCAGGACCGGCCCGTCGGTGATGAGCCCGACCACGCTCACCGCGGGTCCTCCGCCCCGGGCAAACGGTGCCCGCTCACGCCTCGGCCTGCAGACGGCTCAACGCGGGCTTCAGGTCGTCGGGCAGCACACCACCGGTGAACCGGGCCGCGATCCGCCCGTTCTGGTCGAGCACGAACGTCGACGGGAGGCCCGGAGCGACCGGCCAGCCCGCGGCGAGGGTGCCCAGCTTGTCGACGATGCTCGGGTAGGACCTGCCGAAGTCCTGCGTGAAGGCCTTCGCACCGGAGACGGTGTCCTTCTCGTTGACACCGAGGAACGCCACCGTGGGGTTGTCCTTGGCCAGCTGGACCAGGCCTGGCGTCTCCGCGCGGCAGGGAGCGCACCACGAGGCCCAGAAATTGATCACAACGATCTTCCCTCGGTAGGACGAGAGGTCGAGGGAGGTCCCGTCGAGAGTCTTACCGGACAGGGGGGGTGCTGGATGCCGGTTTCCGGGGGCGGCGAAGTCCTGCCCGGCCGCCTGCTGGACGAAGCCGTAGCCCCCACCACCGGTGGCGTCGACCGAGTTCGCCCCGGGGGAGCAGGCGGCCAGCAGCCCGGCCGCCGCGAGCGCCACGGCGGCCAAGGCGATGCGTCCCGCCCGGCGGACACGGCGGGCCGACCAGGCCCGGCGTGTCCGCCGCATCGGGGCAATGCCTGTCACCGGCGGGCCCGACCTGTCATCCGACGCGGACCGCCATCCCTTCTCCGCCACGCGAACCAGTATGTGCCCTGCCCCTTCCCACCCGGGAACCTGTCTACGACCAACTGTAGAACTCAACTCAGGGTAGGTGGAGGGGCCGCGAGACGCGCATGGGCTTCTCGACGAAGGACACCTGTGGGCTCCATCTGCCAGGCGGGCACCGTTCCGCCGCCGTCACCGGCCGCCGGCCACCGGCGGGACCGGGAGCGGACAGTAACCGCGGATCTGAAAACGGGCCGTGACGGTGGCGCTCCCGGGGAAGGCGGTTTCGGCCCGTCGGCGCAGCTGGTCGGGCGCCCGGTGATGGCCGGTCGGGCCCATCAGAGCCAGGTCGACGATCTGGTCGGTGTTCAGCGTGAGCGGAACGTCAACGTGCTCGACAATGATCGGCTCGAACCGTCCGGTGGTCCGTTCGTCGAGCCGGTCGCTCTTGCCCGCCTGTATCCCGACGAGTCCGAGCGGGCCGTGCAGCTCGGCGAGATGGCCCGGCCCGGGGGTGACGACGATGAGCAGCCCGTCGGGGCGCAGCACCCGGTGCATCTGGGCCAGGTTGCGCGGCGCGAAGACGTCGAGGAGCACGGCGACGGCGTGGTCGGCCACCGGCCAGGGGGCGGCGACGTCGAAGGAGACCGCGCCGATCCGGGGATGGGCACGCGCCGCGCGACGCAGGGCGTACTTGGAGACGTCGACGGCGAGGCCGACGGCGTCCGGTCGCGCACCGACCACGCCGGCCAGATGGTGCCCGGTCCCGGCACCGATGTCGAGGATCACCCGACCGGGCGGCCCGAATGGCCCGGGCGGCCCGAATGGCCCCCCGGGGACGGGATACGCGATCTGGGCCAGCCGGGCGATGAGCGGCCCGTAGTGGCCACCACCGAGGAAGGACTCCCGCGCGGCGACCATGACGGCGCTGTCGCCGACGACCCGCCGAGTCCGGCCGGTGCGCAGGTTGACATAGCCGCCGCGGCCGACGTCGAAGTCGTGCCCGGCGGGACAGCGCAGGGATCTGTCCGCCGGGTGCAGCGCGGCGCCGCACACGGGGCAGCGCAGGAACGGCAGCACGGCCCGCAGGGCCGCGAGGGCCGGCGGGGCAGCGACGGCCGGCGCCGGTGACTCGGGACCGGTGGAGTTCGTCAGGCGCCGACCGATCCAGGCGTGTTCGCGGTCGGCCCGTTCGGCTCCGCGTACTCGACGCCGACGAGCTCGGACTCCCGGTAGACGGCCGTGGTGACGCTCGCCAGCCCGCACTGCCGCCGGTCGGGACGGTGCCAGAGGGGCACTCTCTCCAGGGCACGCCGAGCCGTCCAGACCGGAAGCTGGTGGCTGACGAGCACGACGTGCCGACCGGGGTGGGCGTCGCGCCATTCCACGACAGCCACGAGCATCCGCGCTGCGATCTCGTCGTACGGTTCGCCCCAGGATGGGCGGAACGGATTGAGTAGCAGGCGCCACAGGGCGGGGTACCGGACCACCGCCGGGCCGGCCTCGAACGTTCTGCCCTCGAAGGCGTTGCGGCTTTCGATCAGCCGCGGGTCGACCTGGACGGCGAGTGCGTGCGCCGCGGCGATGGGCGCAGCGGTCTGCTGGGCACGATCCAGCGGACTCGCGACCACGGCCGCGACGTCCAGCTCCGCGAGGAACTCCGCGGTGACCTTCGCCTGCTGCTGGCCCTTGTCGGACAACCGGAACCCCGGCAGCCGGCCGTAGAGGATCTTCTCCGGGTTGAAGACCTCGCCGTGGCGAACCAGATGCACCCGGGTCAACGAAGTCGGCTCCGTCATGCCCGCCCCTCGGGAGAGGCGGAGACGGTCACCGGCTCGGGTACCGCCGCGGCGGCACGTGCGGCCGCCGGTGCCGCCGCGGCGATCCGCTCCACCGTCTCGTCGTCATGCGCGGCCGAGACGAACCACGCCTCGAACGCCGACGGCGGCAGGTAGATCCCGGCGTCGAGCATGCTGTGGAAGAACGCCGCGTACCGGGCGGTGTTCTGCGCCTGGGCGCCGGCGTAGTCGACCACGGTGGCGGCGTCGGTGAAGAAGAAGCTGAACAGCGATCCGGCGCTGCTCGGCAGGTGGGCCACGCCCTCCTCGGTCAACGCGGTTGAGACGATCCCGGCCACGTCGGCGGCGCGGGTGTCGACGGTGGCGTAGACCTCATCGGTGCAGGCCCGCAGGGTGGCGAGTCCAGCGGCGACGGCAATCGGGTTACCCGACAGCGTGCCCGCCTGGTACACCGGGCCGGCGGGTGCGAGCCTGGCCATCACGTCCACCCGCCCGCCGAAGGCCGCCGCGGGCAGCCCGCCGCCCATCACCTTGCCGAAGGTGAACAGGTCCGGCGACCAGTCCTCGATCGCGCCCTCGTTGCCCCACCAGCCGGCGCGTGAGATGCGGAACCCGGTCATCACCTCGTCGAGAATGAGCAGCGCGCCGTGGATGTCGCACAGCCGGCGCAACCCGGCGTTGAAGCCGGGCAGCGGCGGGACGACCCCCATGTTGGCGGCGGCGGCCTCCGTGATGACCGCCGCGATCGTCTCACCGCGCTCGACGAAGACCGCCTCGACCAGCGCGAGATCGTTGTAGGGCAGAACGATGGTGTCCGCGGTGGCGGCGCCGGTGACTCCCGGGGTGTCCGGCAACCCGAGGGTCGCCACTCCGGAACCGGCGGAGGCGAGCAGCGCGTCAACGTGCCCGTGGTAGCAGCCGGCGAACTTGATGATGGTCGACCGGCCGGTGAAACCCCGGGCCAGCCGCACGGCGCTCATCGTCGCCTCGGTGCCGGAGTTGACCAGGCGTACCTTCTCGACCGGGCCGACCCGGTCGACGATCAGCTCCGCGAGCTCCACCTCCCCCGGTGTGGGGGTGCCGAAGCTGGTGCCGGCCGAGACGGCGCGCGACACCGCCTCGACGACGGCCGGATGGGCATGGCCGAGGATCATCGGCCCCCACGAGCACACCAGGTCGATGTAGGTACGCCCGTCCGCATCGGTCAGATAGGGGCCGTTGCCCGCCACCATGAAGCGCGGCGTGCCGCCGACGGCACGGAAGGCTCGGACCGGAGAATTGACCCCACCGGGAACAACACGCTCGACGCGCCGGAACAGCTCCTCGGATGCCGGCGCGGCAGACGGAACCACCATGCCCACGATCCTCGCAGGTCGGCCCCGCCTCCCGCTCCCCACGTGCCCGGTGGCACGCCGCGTCCTCCTCCCCGGTCCATGCTCCGCGTTGACCCACCCGCCACCATCGCTGGAAGCCATCGCTGGAAGCCGCCGGTGGACGGGGGTCTGCCCCGGCCGCCCACCGGCGGCGGCTCGTGCGCCCGGTCCTCCCCGGACACCCGCGGCCGTCGGTCGGCCGCTGTCCCTCCCAGGCCCCGGCGTTCGGCGATCCACCGCCGGTCGGCCCGATCCCGATGGGCGAGGACTACCGCGAGGGCTACAAGGAAGACGACGACGTTGTCCTGGTGGTTGTCCTGGTGCTGCTTGCCCTAATGGTGCCCGGTACGCCGCCCACACGACCCACTCCAGTCAATGATCATTATGGATCATGAGGCAAGCCTGGCCCACGCCGGACGGATTCCGCCTCGGGACGGCCGCGGGATGAGGAGCTTCTCGCCGAGGCAGGTAATACTCGCCCGTGGGCACGTGAGAACGGCGGAATCAGGCGGTCATAGCGACACGTGCCTTGCCAACAAATCGTTGAAGACCGCGACCGGCTTCGCCCAACCCAGCGTCTGCCGCAGCCTGCCATCCAGCTGTTCGGCGATTTTATCAAGCCCGGCCTGGGCATGCAACGACAGGCCGGTTCCCTTCGGAAAATACTGGCGCAGCAACCCGTTGGTGTTCTCGTTCGACCCGCGCTGCGACGGCAAGTGCGGGTCGCGGAAATAGACGGGCAGGCGGGTGGCGACGGTCATGTCGACGATCCGCCCACGGGCCACGGTCGCCCGGGACCGGTTCACCCGCCTGGCCCGGCCCTTGCGCAGCGCGAGCGTCAGCTGGGTCCGCAGCCCGCCACGGACCTGCGCCTCCACCGCCCGATAGACCTGCCCGCCGCCGTTACGCTCGATTTCTCGTGAGATCGTCGAGTGGTGCCGGCCGAATTCCTTCGCGATGAACCGAGCCGACCGGCTCGTGCTCAACTCCCGAGAAATCAGCTCCCGTTCCTCGATTGTCAACTGCTCCCGCCGGCCCATCCACCATCCAGTCCCCCGACGCCATCACGATCATCCCGTCCGGGCGTCGCTACGACCATTTGACCCCGCCGTCTGATGACCTCAGAATTCGCGGCACGCCGTCTTCGAGGTACTACACGTCAGATCTTCGGGGGACACTCGACGTGACAGAGACGCAGCCCGTTAACCAGCGTGTACTGAACAGCCCGAGTGATCATCAGTCGAAATTCGTTGGCGGCCTCGCCCTCAAGGACTGGCGAGGTCGTATAGTATGAATTGTAGAGTGCTGCCAGATCCAGTAGATAGCGGACGAGAATGGCCGGGCTATCCTCGCCTGTTGCTCTGGTAATCTTGCTTGGCAACTCCTGCAACTTGAGAATGAGCTGCGCCTCTTGGTCGCTGACCTCGAAATGTGTCAGGTCAACTAGACTCGGCACGGGCTTGCCCCATTTCCGTAGGATTGCCCGTGCGCGGCATGCGGTGTAGACGACATACGGTCCTCCTGACTTCTCGAAGGCCGTCAAGGTCGGAGAAAGATCTCCGCGAGCCATGGCGACAGTCGTCTTCATGTCCTGCTTGAGGTCGTTGAAGACGAGCGAGCCGACCGCCAGCTGCTGGGCGGCGACGGAGAGTTCCTCCTCCGTCATCGTGCCGCGCTCCGCAGACCTCTTCCAAAAGTGCTCGAATGACATCTTCAGTAGATCGTTCACTCCGGCGACGCTGTCTCGGCTTGAGAGCTTCCGGCCAGTCTTCTCATCGACGTAGAAGCCGAAGTAGATGTGCCGGAGGTCCAGTTCGTCACGGCCTGCGATACCCAGGACCTCGACAGCTTGAAAGAGCCGCGCGAAATGGACGCGCTGCTCTTGGCCCACGACATAGTAGATGCCGGACGGGTCGAAGATATCACGGCGGAGCTTGATGGCTCCGACGTCGCGTGTCGCGTAGATGCTCCGGCCGTCCGACCTGCGGACCACGAACCGCTCGTTTCCTGGAAGAGGAACGACGATGGCTCCGAGATCCTTCCGGGCGAACTCCACAGTCCGGTCGCGAACGGCGGAGGTGATCTCACCGGCAGACATGGCCTGCTCGATCTTGGCGATTTCCTCGCGCAGGCGACTCTCCGTGAACTCGAATGCCCGGCCGTCGCGCAGAGCGGTCTCGATCACCTCATTACCGGCCTGGAAGTAAAAGCTTTCACCGATCGTGAAGTCGATGTGGATGTCGAGTGCTTCATAGAAAGAACGGAAATCTGCAAGGCTCCAGTCCACCATCTTGGACCAGAGTTCCACCTCCTCGGAGTCTCCGCCCTCCAGCCTCGCAAAGCGGGCATCCGACGCCTCCACGTAACCCTTGAACGCAGACTCAAGCGCATCCTTGCTGTCCACGCCCGGGAAATAGCGCTGGAGCACGGCGGCATCCGATTCGCTGGCGCCGCCCAGCCCTCCGCCGGAGGCAACCACCCTCTCCAGCGCGCGGCGGATGGCGTAGATCTCCAGCAGGCGATCGTTCTCGGTCATGGCCGCGGGAAACATATCGCCGAAACGGCGAAACCCCTCCAGCATGAAACCGAATCCGCCGAAGTCATTGATGTGGTTCAACCGGTATACGAGCGCACCGCATGCTTGGTGTAGATTGCCGAGCACATGCCCAATGATAGTTGATCGGACGTGTCCAGCGTGAAGCTTCTTCGCGACGTTCGGCGACGAGTATTCGATGATGAGAGTCCGCCTGGCGGCACTGTCGTTCTCGCCGAATCTATCGCCAAGGCTGTTGATCCCCTGGACGGCCTGCGCCAGCCAGTTATCGGACAGCGTGAGATTGATGTAGATGCCTTTGGCGGTGGCCTCGGAAATTACCTTCTTGAGCTCCTCGACCTGTAGGGCCTCGATGGCCCGCGGAATGTAGGTCCTAACGAACTCTTTCGCGCCCGCCTCTTTAAGGAGCATCGGCATCTTAACCGTCACGTCGGCGCCGAACTTCTCTCGGGAGATCAACTCGATCTCTGCCGTGAGATCGGAACGCGCAAACTTCTCCTGCAATGCTTGCGTGACAATCGCACTTAGCCTTGCCAGCGGATAGTCGCGTGACGAAGGAAAGGCCGCGGGGCGAGACCCGCGAACCTGGTCGCGGAGATCTTCGATATCACGCCTACGCGTGGAGGTCACCTGGGCAAGCATATTCACGGCCCAGAGTTTATCAGGGCGGCATAGATTGGCTGGTGGAGGCGGTGTTTGCCCGTTCCTCATGTTGGGCGCTGGGCTTCGTGCGGACGATTTCGTGGCGGTTCGTCGGCACGGTGGCCGGGCTGGCACAGCCGATCCGAGCCCTCAGTCGGAGCATCGCTCGGCCCCGGTCCGCCAGCGCCCTGTCCGACCCGGGCGCGGACGAGTGCAGCGGCTGGGCCAGCACGCAGCCGACGAGGCCCTCGGCGGTGCTGGTCAGGCCGCAGGCCGGGACGGTGCCGATGGATCAGCCACCTGCCTCAGCCCGCCGTCGAAGCACGGACTGAGGCAGGAAGACCGCGCCCGAGACGCCGACCGGTGCGGTGAGCGTCGCGAGCACGAGCCCGGCTACGAACCCGAGGAAGATCGCTCACGCCGGTCGGGTCTTCCCGTCTCGCGTACCTGAACCAGCGCGGCGCCGTACCGGAGTGGCCAGCTATCGCGGCCATTGGCCATCTACTGGCCAGTCGCGACCGTGAGTGGCCATCTATCTGCGATCCCTACAACCGTCATACGCGTACCCGACCACCCCCCAACGGGCCACCATCGGCGTACCCGCTAATTGGGTACGTCTGAGGCGGCGCATCGGTGCAGCTCAGCGGGCGTCTGGCACGTACCCAAGTGGGCCAAGAGCGGAACTTGTCAAGATTTTTAGGACAAGATTCTTTGTGAACTAGCCTGTGTTCCGTCCCTGTCGTGATCTCGGTCGAGGGATGACTTCTGATCGTTCGGGCACGCCGTCGGCTGGTTCGG
>NZ_CDWWXB010000020.1:0-5729 GCF_977971855.1 Frankia sp. CoWAU3
ACCAAGGAAGGGATTTAGGAAAGCTAACTTTGAAAAGGCTCAGTGATAGGCTTCAGGTCGCCGAGGAAAATTTCCAATTCGTGCAGTGCGGCCAGAGCCGTCGCCAGCCCGACGGCGAGCCGGTAGGTGTCTGGTCCGGACAACGCTGCGCCGCCGGCGACGGTTGCGGCGAGAATCGGAGCGTCGATGAACTCCGCGACGACGTATGGGGGGCGAGCGCCCGTGTCGAGGTCGAGGATGGCGGCGAGGCAGGACGGCGCCAACCGGCGGATGTTGTCGAGGTCGACGCGCAGGCGCCGACGGAACTCTGCGTCCCGCCCGAAGGGCGCAGTAATCGTCTTGACGAGGACCGGACGCGCCTCGCCGTTACGTGCAAGAAACACTGGTCCTGTCCTGGCGTCGACCAGCTTCCGTTCAACTGTATACGGACCGATAGTCTGGAGATCAGCCCCGGTGAGCCCAGGAAGGTTGCGCCGGGATATCGCCATACGACGAAACCTCCTACGACTGCACAAACCGGCCGTGCCGGCACGGCGGCGGATCTGGTCGACAAATTCATGTTATCGGCGCGAGCCATGGGCCGGGCGCCCCCTTGTGGTGGTCGAACACCCACACCCGCGCCATCCCGCCTAATGTTGGCGGGAGGCCGGATGCCCGCCGACGGGCGTGCCGGCCGGCGCCGTGGACGATCAGGCGTTCGTCGGCCGAGCGAAGGGCTGCAACCGGGTGACGAGTCCGCGGACCTCGGCCCCGGCCGCCGCCAGGGTCTCCTCGGCGGAGCTGCGGCTGCTGCCCTCCAGCAGGACGTCCAACGCGATCAGCCGCTCCGCGATCTCCGTCATCAGATCAAAGTCGCGAACACGCTGGTGGACCAGTTCGGCCAGCCGCTCGTTCTTCTCGAACAGCTCGACGAAGACGCTGACCTTGGCCCGGAGCAACCAGGGGTCGAAAGGCTTCGCGATGTAGTCGACCGCGCCGACAGCGTAGCCGCGGAACGCGTGATGCGGCTCGCGGTCGATCGCCGTCAGAAAGATGATCGGAGTGTCTCGGGTACGCCCCCGCTGCTTGATCCGGTGCGCTGTCTCGAAACCGTCCATCCCCGGCATCTGGACGTCCAGCAGGATCACCGCGAAGTCGTCCACCAGAAGACGCTTGAGAGCTTCCTCACCCGACGACGCCGTGACGAGATCCTGATCCAGCGAGGCGAGAATCGCCTCCAGGGCCATCAGATTGTCCGCTCGATCGTCGACCAGCAGGATCTTGCTGCGGGGCCGTTCCGTGCTCGGCCCACCTTCGCCGTCGACGGAACCGCCGGTCCGCTCGGTCACCCGCCTGCCTCCTCCTTCGCGATCGCCCTGCCGACCCGTGGTGGGCGTCGCCACCCCTACACGATCACTGATCGCTCCCGGCGGCATCTCGCCGCCCCACCGATAGCCACCCGAATGCGCACCATACGCGATCTGATCAATACAGATACGACCGCATCACCCCGAGGAGGTGCTCCAGATCCACGGGCTTGGTGATGTAGTCGGTGGCTCCGGCGGTGATGCTCTTCTCCCGATCTCCCGGCATGGCCTTGGCGGTCAGCACCAGGATCGGCAGATCCGCGAACGCCGGCATGTCACGGATCATCGAAGTCGTTTCGTTGCCGTCCATGCCCGGCAACATCACATCCATCAGCACGAGGTGCACGGGCGGGGTGTCCTGCTGCAGCATACGGATCGCATCATGACCGTTGTCGGCGTAGAGGACCCGCATTCCGTACATCTCCAGCGCGCTGGTGAGCGCGAAGACGTTGCGGACGTCGTCGTCGACGACCAGCACCGTGGTGCCGACCAGGGGATCGGATCCTTCCGATCCCTCGGTCAGCGGGCGGCTGGCGGACTCGGCGGACTCGGTGGACTCGGTGGACTCGGTGGACTCGGTGAGGAACGGAGTCCCCACCGTGACGGGCTCGCTCGGCCGCCAGCCCGACGTGAAGGCCGCCGAGCCCTCCGCCGGTCCGCTGGCCGCGGCGGACCAGTGGGCGCCGCCGATCCCACCCGCGTCCCCGTGCCCGGCGGTTCCCCCCGCGCCGGGCCCGGAACGGGTCGGGGACGAAGACGGGGACGAGGACGGGGACGCGAGTGCCGCCGTGCCGAACCGGTCGGCGTCGGGGCTCTGCCATCCGTTCGCGGGCCCGGCATCGCGGCCGGCGGACGGTGCGGGTCCGCCACCCGGTCCCGCGTCCACTCCCTCACCCGACCGCCGCCCGAGGTACTGACCCGACGGATCGACGATCATGAGAACGTTGTCTGGCTCGCCCGGCGTGACCCCAAAGGGCGGCGTCTGCGCCGGCGGGGCCGACGGCAGGTAGAGGGTGAAGGTGCTCCCACGGCCGACCACGCTGGAGACCGCGATGGCCCCGCCCAGCAGGCGGGCGATCTCCTTGCTGATCGACAGGCCGAGCCCGGTGCCGCCGTAGCGACGCGACGTCGTGCCGTCCGCCTGCTGGAACGCCTCGAAGATCATCCGAAGCTTCTCGACGGCGACCCCGATTCCGGTGTCGGTGACCGCGAACGACAACACCGTGCCCGCGGAACACAGGCTCGGCGAGAGGAAGGGCAGATCCGGCCGGGCGACGGTGACGTCCAGCCGGACGGTGCCGGTGTCGGTGAATTTCACCGCGTTCGACAGGAGGTTCTTCAGCACCTGCTGGAGGCGCTGCTCGTCGGTGACGAACTCGGCCGGCACGTCGGGAGCAAGGTTGACCTGGAATGACAGGCCCTTCTCCTCCGCCACGGGGCCGAAGACCCCGGCGACCGCGTCGCAGAGCGCCGCCGTGCGCACGGTGGTCGCATCGACGTTCATCTTGCCGGCCTCGACCTTCGACAGGTCCAGGATGTCGTTGATCAATTCGAGCAGCTCGGAACCGGCGGAGTGGATCGTCTCGGCGAAGTCGATCTGCTTGCGGGAGAGGTTACGGTCCGGGTTGTCGGCCAGCAGCTTGGCGAGGATGAGCAGACTGTTGAGCGGCGTGCGCAGCTCGTGGCTCATGTTCGCCAGGAACTCCGACTTGTACTGCGACGACAGCGCCAGCTGCTCGGCCTTCTCCTCCAACCCGATGCGGGCCAGCTCGATCTCGTGGTTCTTCTCCTCGAGCAGCGCCGCCTTCTCCTCCAGCTCGTTATTCGTCCGCTGCAGCTCGACCGACTGCGAACGCAGCTCCTGGGTGAGCCGCTGGGACTGGGCCAGCAGCTCCTCCGTCCGCGCGTTCGCCATGATCGTGTTCAGCACCACCCCGATGGTGTCGACGAGCTGGTCGACCAGGGTGAGGTGCAGCTCGGAGAACGGCGAGAACGAGGCCAGCTCGATGACGCCTAGCACCTGGTTCTCGAACACGACCGGCACGACGACCAGGTCGCACGGCGGCGCCTCACCGAGTCCGCTGCGGATGTTGAGGTAGCCGGTTGGTACGTGCTCGACTCGGATACGGTCGCGTTCCAGGGCCGCCTGCCCGATGAGTCCCTCGCCGAACAGGAAGGTGCCGTCCGAGCGGCGCCGGGGCACCGAGCCGTAGCCGGCGACGTAGCGCAGCTTGTCACCCTCGATGAAGTCGAGCAGGTAGACCGTGCCCTGCTGGGCGTTGACCGCGGGTGTCATCTCACTGATGATCATCTGGCAGACCGCGTAGAGATCGCGCTGGCCCTGCATCTTGCTGCCGATCCGGGCCAGGTTGGACTTCAGCCAGTCCTGCTGGGCGTTGACCTCGGTGGTCTCGCGCAGTCGCGCGATCATCTGGTTGATGTTGTCCTTGAGCTCGGCGACCTCGCCCTCGGCCTCCACCGAGATGGACCGGGTCAGGTCACCGCGGGTCACCGCGGTGGAGACGTCGCCGATCGCCCGCAGCTGGATGGTCAGCGTGGACGCCAGCTGGTTGACGTTGTCGGTGAGGTCCTTCCACGTTCCGGCGACTCCGGCTACGGTGGCCTGACCACCGAGCTTGCCCTCGACGCCAACCTCCCGGCCCACCCGGGTGATCTCCGCGGCGAACGAGGAGAGCTGGTCGACCATCGTGTTGACGGTGTCCTTCAGCTCGGCGATCTCACCCTGCGCGGTCACGGTGATCTTCTGCGACAGGTCGCCGCGGGCCACCGCCGTGGTCACCAGCGCGATGTTGCGGACCTGACTGGTCAGGTTGCCCGCCATCGAGTTCACCGACTCCGTCAGATCCCGCCACACCCCCGACACCCCGCGCACATGCGCCTGCCCGCCCAGGTTGCCCTCGGTGCCCACCTCGCGGGCGACCCGGGTCACCTCGTCCGCAAACGACGACAACTGGTCCACCATCGTGTTCAGGGTGTCCTTGAGCTCCAGGATCTCACCCTGGGCCGCCACGGTGATCTTCTGCGACAGGTCGCCGCGGGCGACGGCGGTGGCGACGAGCGCGATGTTGCGGACCTGGCTGGTCAGGTTGCCCGCCATCGAGTTCACCGACTCCGTCAGATCCCGCCACACCCCCGACACGGCCCGCACGTGCGCCTGCCCGCCCAGGTTGCCCTCCGTGCCCACCTCCCAGGCGACCCGGGTCACCTCGTCCGCAAACGACGACAACTGGTCCACCATCGTGTTCAGGGTGTGCGCGAGGCCCGCAACCTCGCCCCGGGCGTCGACGGTGATCTGCCGGGTGAGGTCGCCGCGGGCCACGGCCGCCGCGACCTCGGCGATGCTGCGAACCTGGGTGGTGAGGTTGCCGGCCATGACGTTGACCGAGTCGGTCAGGTCGCGCCAGACCCCGGAAACGCCCTTGACCTGCGCCTGGCCGCCTAGCTTGCCCTCGGTGCCGACCTCCTTGGCCATCCGGGTGACCTCGTCGGCGAACGCGGAGAGCTGGTCGACCATCGTGTTGACGGTCGACTTCAGTTCGTGGATCTCACCGCGGGCGTCCACCGTGATCTTCTGGCTCAGATCACCCTGCGCAACCGCGGTGGTGACCTGAGCGATGTTACGGACCTGGCTGGTCAGGTTGCCCGCCATCGAGTTCACCGACTCGGTGAGGTCCCGCCACACCCCCGAGACGCCCTTGACCTTGGCCTGCCCGTCCAGGTTGCCCTCGGTGCCCACCTCACGGGCGACCCGGGTCACCTCGTCCGCAAACGACGACAACTGGTCCACCATCGTGTTCACCGTGGTGCCGATCCGCAGGAACTCCCCGCGCACCGGCTGGCCGGCGATCTCCAACGCCATGTGCTGGGACAGGTCCCCCTCGGCCACCGCCGCTATGACCCGCGCCACCTCGTGGGTCGGCCGGGCCAGGTCGTCGATGAGGGAGTTCACCGCCTGCGTCATGTCGGACCAGCCGCCGGGGTTGCCCAGGTCCTCCATCCGCAGGGTGAGACGGCCGTCACGGCGGATCACCTTACTGACCCGGGCCAGCTCACGCGCGTGGCGCTCCTGGATGGCGGCCAGCTCGTCGAACTTGCGCACCACGTCACCGGCGTAGCCGTCCCGCGCCGCGAGGCGGGTCGAGAAGTCGCCCTCGCACAGGCGGGTCAGCCCGTGCAGGAGATCCGCGATCAGCTCGTCGGCGGCCCGCGACGCCCGAGCGTCGTCCACGGGAAGGGATGCATGGGGCACGATGGTCGCGGTAGCGTCACCGCCTGGTGCATCCAGATCATGACGAGCCGAGGGTTGCGGGTCGTATGCGGGGCTCATTGGTCTCCTACCTGAGCTCAGTCGACACGAGCGTC
>NZ_CDWWXB010000020.1:6212-6808 GCF_977971855.1 Frankia sp. CoWAU3
AAGGGCGGTCTCCCACGGGCACCGGCGTGGGGCGGCGTCGGTGGACAGGTGACACCAGCCGCCAGTATCCGCCTCACGATGGACAACGCAGGAGAGACTGAGTACATGTATGGCGCAGCAGGGGGTGGAACGATGCCTGCGCGCGCCATCGCGTTGCCGCCGACGCCCGACTCCCCCCGGGCCGCCCGGCGCTTCCTGCTCGAGGCGTTGCACGGGCAGCTGGACGACGACCTGCTGGACTCCGCGCTTCTGCTCGTCACCGAGCTGGTCACCAATGTCGTCGTGCACGCGGGCACCTCGGCCACCGTGGAGGTGCGCGCGGACGGTGACGGCGTGCGGGTCGGGGTCACCGACCGGCATCCGGTCCGCATCGGCATGGCCCGGGTAAAGAAGGTCGAGGACGCCGACTTCGGCATCGACGGGCTGCGCGAGGACGGCCGCGGCCTCGCCCTCGTCGACGCGCTCGCGACGAGCTGGGGGACCGAGCACGGCCGCGGTGGCAAGACCGTCTGGTTCCGCCTGGAAACCGCCGGCGACGGCTCGCCCACCGCGGCTGTGACCAGTCCCGCTGTGGCTGTGACCTGTCCCACGCCCCG
>NZ_CDWWXB010000020.1:7188-11960 GCF_977971855.1 Frankia sp. CoWAU3
GCGACGGCGGCCGGTCGGAGACCGTGGCCACGCTCGGGGCCGTCGGCCCGGTCACCGAGGCGCTCTTGTTCCCGCTGGATCCGACGCAGGAGAGCCTCGGCGAACTGCTGCTCTGGCCGGCGGCCGGCGGCCGCCCGAGTGGTTCGGGCGGCACCGGCGATTCGGGCGGCAGCAGCGATTCGGGCGGAGCGGGTGTCCCCGGTGACGTCCGCCGGTTGGATGCCGCCGCGGCGGCCGGGCTGGACCTGGAACGCATCCGCCTGACGACCCGATGGATGGCCCTGGCCCTCGGCGGCGGCGACATGCGACGCGCCGAGGAGCGCCGCATCGGGATGCTGTCCTTCCTCGCCGAGGCGTCCGATCTGCTGGCGGGCAGCCTGGACCTGAGCCGCTCGCTGGCGCTGCTCGCGCGGTTGCCGGTCCCGCGGCTGGCCCAGTGGTGCGCGGTGTACCTGCACCGGGAGAACGCCGATCCCGCCCTGTGGGCGGCGGCACACGCGGAGGAGAACGCGGCGGGCGCCCTCACCGCTGCCGCGGTCGACCCGGACGGCCCGTTGATGGCGGCGGTGCGCTCCGCGAGCGGAGACCGAGTGCGTTCACTGACCGCGCTCGGCGGACCGGCGCTCGTGATGGTGCTGCGGGCCCGGCGGCGGGTACTCGGGGTGCTCGCGCTCGGCCGCCCCGAGGGCAACGCCTTCGCCGCGGACGAGATCGATCTGCTCGCCGACCTCGCGCGCCGAGCCGCCTTCGCGGTCGACAACGCCCGGCTCTACAGCCGGCAGGTGGAACTGGCCGGCACGCTCCAGGCGGGTCTGCGCCCACCGGAGCTGCCGATGATCGAGGGACTGGATCTCGGTTCCGCCTACGGCGCCGCGCAGTCGGCGGGTCTCGACGTCGGCGGCGACTTCTTCGACCTGCTGTGGGGTCCGCTCGGCTGGACGATCGCCATCGGCGACGTCTGTGGCAAGGGTGCAGAGGCCGCCACCGTGACCGGGGTGGCCCGCGCCGTCCTGCGGCTGCTGACGGGCCGGGGTACGGAGCTCGGCGAGGTGCTGCTCGAGTTGAACCGGACCCTGCGCGACGCCGCGTCGTCTCATCCGAACGGGCAGAGTCGGTTCTGCACCCTGGCCGCCGCCACGA
This sequence comes from Frankia sp. CoWAU3, assembly GCF_977971855.1. NCBI lineage: Bacteria > Bacillati > Actinomycetota > Actinomycetes > Frankiales > Frankiaceae > Frankia > Frankia sp. CoWAU3. Next base: position 8,329 of record NZ_CDWWXB010000020.1, read on the forward strand.
TCATGGCGCCGGCCGGCGGACCCGCGGAGGGCGAGCCCACCGAAACCGACACCAGCACCAGCACCAGCACCAGCACCAGCACCAGCACCAGCACCAGCACCAGCACCAGCACCAGCACCAGGATCCGACTGCGGCTGTTCCTCGCCGGCCATCCCCAGCCGGTGGTGCTGCACGCCGACGGGCGCGCCTCGCTCGTCGGTCGCCCGGGAACCCTGCTCGGCGTCCTCGACGACGACGAGGTCTCGTTTCCGGGGTTCGAGATCGTCCTGCGCCCGGGCGATTCACTGGTCTTCTACACCGACGGGGTCATCGAGGCCCGCAATGGCGGGAAGCTGCTCGGCGAGGACCGGCTCCTCGACGCGATCGGGGGATGCGCAGGCCTGTCAGCGCAGGGGATCGCGGATCGCGTCCTGGTCGCCGCCGAGCGGTTTGCCGGCGGCAACCTGCGCGACGATGTCGCGATCCTCGTGGCGCGCGTGCCCGGCTGACCGGCATGACGGACGCTTCGGGGTACCTTCGAGACGCCTGCGGGCGTCCTGCGGACCCCGCGGGCACGAAGGCCCCGGGCCCTGCGGGCACGAAGGCCCACGGAAAGGAGGCGCCACCGGCGCCGCGCCGGATGCCAGATCGGCATAGCCTCAAGAGGTGCGATCCGGAAACAGAGACTTCAATCCCCACCCAGTGGGTAGAGCCACCTCGATATCCTCGCACAGGCTTGGTGGTCGATGAGCGCGTCTTCGGTCCCGATGGATGTGGTATGGCAGGCAACGTCCAGTTGCCCACCCGCAACCCACATACTCGCCGAGCTCCCCTATCTGCCCTCCGCCGTCCCGCAGGCCCGCAGGGTGCTCCGCGAGGGCATCCGGCTGGCGGACCTTCCCGAGGACCTGCGCGGCACCGCCGAGCTGCTCGTCAGCGAGCTCGTGACGAACGCGGTCAAATACGGGCAGCCGCCGCTGTGGCTGCTTATCGAGATACGGCCCGGTCTGATCCACGCGTCCGTGTCGGACACCTCGACGGTTCTGCCGCAGCGGCGTGAGGCCGCGCCGGACGCCGAGGGCGGTCGCGGCCTGCTGGTTCTCGACACGTTGGCGGGCAGCTGGGGGACGGTGGCGGTCGAGTCAGGGAAGTACCTGTGGTTCGACCTGCCCGTGCCGGTTCCGCCGGCGCCGGTGGTGGGTCGGCGGTCCGCCTCCGTCCCCGAAGCCGACGGCGCGGCCTCCCCGGGCGCCGGGAGCTCCTCGCTGCCCGAGGGGCCGTCGTCCGCCGACGGGTCGTCACCCACCGAACCCACCGCTGTGACCCGCTCCGCCCCGGCTGCCCGGTACTCCCCACCGATCCGTCCCGCGCCACGTCCCCCGTCCGCCTCCGCATCGGCCCTGCTGTCGTCCGCCTTCGGAATGTCCCCCTTCCCGGTCCTGTCGAGGCGGTCGGGATCGGACCGTGCCGGATCAGGCCGCACCGGAGCGGCACGCGCGGGTTGAGAGGCGGCCCGGCCAAACAACGCCAAGGCGGCCGTCACGATCATCACCAAAGGCCCCTGACGCCGTCACGCCCGGCCCTCCCCCTCCCCCCAGCGGATGGGCCCGGCATGGTTGGCGAATCACCCGATCATTGGCTCAGCGGGTCAGCGGGTCAGCGCAGAGGGTCTGTGACGCCGGTGACAAAAGGGCGTGCGCTACTTGAAAAGCAATGCGGAACCAGATCGTGACGTCGCGATCGTCTCGCCCCGCCGCGGGCCACGTCCCGTCAGACGACGGACGTCCATCCCTGCCCGACGACGCACCGCCAGATGCGGCCACCCGAACCGGTCGAGCCCCCGATGACGAGCTGGCCCGTGGTCACGCAGTCGGCGGGCTGCGGATCGGTGACGCTGATCCGCACCCAGGGATGCAGGATGTCGTTGCCCTGGTGGACGTTGAAGTTGTCCCCGAACACGCCGGCGCCGCCGGCCTTGTTGACGGCGAAAATGGGTTGGTTCAGATGGTCGTAGACGATGAACAGCTGGCCGTTGGGCCCGCCCGTCGACTGGATACGAAGCCCCTCGGCGCTCTGGTTGGTCGCCCGGAACACCCAGGGGTTGCCGGTGAAACCGCTCTGCGCGTAGGCGTAGCCACCGCCGCCGAGCAGCCCGCCGACAAGGGTCGCCGCGCCGAGCACGCTGATGGTCCTGAGACGATGTAGGTACGAAAACATGGGTCTTCTCCCCGATCGATACTCCCGGCCGTGTCCTGATGTGACTCCCGATCGGCAGTCACGGCTGATCTGATAGAAATGCCACTATAGATTGCTAGTTATCTATTCATTGTGACAGAAGTCCTACTTTTGACCAGCCGAATGGGCCAGAACCACGACACATCGGCCCCGCCGTCCGTAATGTCCCGTTTGGGCGCCAGGACGATGAACGCTGCTTATCGCCTCATCAACAGATTGTCAATAACCCGAAAAATGCGACTTGGATTAATATTTTCTAGAATGTCAGAAATAACTGCCATGGCGGCTGGAGCGATGAGCTTGAACCTGGTGCTACCTGGTACTGAAGGAACATTCCTCTCCCGGGTATCCGATCAGCTCGACCGATCGGTGGGGAACGGAGCATGCCGCGTTCCCCGAAGCTCGACGCGCCGGGCCCGGGGGTGGCCGAGGAAATCCGGCAGCGCGAACTCGTATCCGTACGCACCCGCCATGGGGAAGACGACGACGTCCCCCGGCCGCACCCGATCGACCGTGATGTCACGGACGAGGGTGTCCTCCGGCGTGCACAGCTCCCCGACCACCGTCACCGGACGACCTTCGACCACCGCCTCCCGCGTGTGCTCCGGCTCCGGCCCACCGTTCCGGCCCGATCTCTCCACGACGGCGAAGTTATGGACAATCTCCCACGATGTCGGCAGCGCGAAATGATGAATTCCGCCACGCAGAATCACGAATTCCGTCCCGTAGGAATGTTTGACGTCGATCACCTCGGCGGCGTACCAGCCGGAGTCGGCCACCAGCATCCGCCCCGGCTCGAAGATTACCCGAGTTCCGTCCGGCACCGGCAGCGAACTCAGTCCCTCACCAAATCGGATTAGGTCAAAGGGCCGGTCACCGCGCCGGTCCGGTTCGAACGGAACCCCGAATCCACCGCCCACGTCGACCATCCGCAGCTCGATCCCGGCCACGGCAGCCGTCCGGACGGCGAAATCGAGACACCACCGGACGTAGCCCAGATGGGCGGCGGCATCGAGATTTCCGGACACTGCGTGGACATGGAATCCGACGATGTCGATATGGGCCAGATCCGCCGCGAGTTCGAGCGCGGCGGGGACCTCCGTTTCGGGGATGCCAAACGCACTCGGCCGACCGCCCATTTGGAGGGAGCCTGCCAGGCCCACCTGGGCCGGGTTGACGCGCACCGCCGCCCGCACCCGACGGCCGAGCCGGGCCGCGACGGCGTCCAGGCGGCGCAGTTCACCGAAGCTCTCGACGTTGACGACGTCGACGTCGGCCGAGACCAGCGCGGTAAGCAGGGTCATCGACTTTCCCGGTCCGGAGGCGACCAGGTGGGGACGTCGGGCAGGGTCGACCCGGCCGTACGCTGCCTGCGCCAAGCATACCTCGTGCGCGGAGGAGACCTCGAAACCGTCGAT
>NZ_CDWWXB010000020.1:12332-16593 GCF_977971855.1 Frankia sp. CoWAU3
CCGCCGCCGGGTCGTAAAAGTAGGCGCTGACCTCTCCGGCGCCGGCCGGCCAGGCACGCACCGCGGTCAACACCAGGCGGGGGAGGCTTTCGGCGGGCAGGGCGCGCAGCGGCGCGGCCGAGGGCGGCAGGTCCACCAGATCGACTCCTTACTCCAATCAGTCGTCCGAGACTCCATCAGTTGTCCGAGTTCAGCCGCGTCCCTCGCCAGGGACAGGACAACCCACTCTGCCGCCTGGCGCACAGCCGCCAGGCGCACAGCCGCCAGGCGCACAGGAGCGATGGCGTGTGCCGCGGGCTGCCGAGTGCGGACGCATGGTCCAGACGGGTGGTCCAGACAGTGGTCTCGGATGGGTGGTCTCCACCTGGACCCGACGCTGTCGGTTAGCCCGATGGTGGGGCGACGAAACACGGATCGGATCCGCAAACGGTGCCTGATACATCACACGGACCGCATCCGGCTTCCGTGCCGCCGGACGGTCGCGGGACGTTCGTCACCGCCATAACCGGTTGTCTGATTCGGATCAACGGGCGTGTAGTGGACATGCCGCAAACACCACAGCCTGAGGCCGATGTTTCTGCCGCAACCCGACTCCCCCGGACGGACTATGAAGAGACCACCACGTCTGCTTGGCACCACCATAACCTTGCGCGGAGCAACCATGGTGCGACTGGCTTAAGTTAGGCTTCCCTCAATCAGCCTGCGCGAAGGGAGTCGCCCGCGATGACGGTTTCCGCTCGTGACGCCGCCGGCGGCTCAGCCGGCCGCACGGCGCCCCCCGCGACCGTGCCTTCCGTAACCACGAGAGCCACGACGACGCCCCCTGCGACCACGCCCCCTGCGACCACGCCCCCTGCGACCACGATCCCCGTCGCCGCCAGGTCCACGCCCGCAGCCCCCACCACGGGTCCCAGGTCCGCACCCACGGACGCCGCGAACCCGGCCACGATCCTCGCGCGTCAGCGTCAGCGCGAATCGGCGGCACGGACCTATGCGCGGACTCTCCCGATCGTGCCTGTCCGGGCGTCCGGAACCATGGTTCTCGGCGCGGATGGCCGCCGCTACCTGGACTGCCTGGCCGGCGCCGGAACGCTCGCGCTGGGACACAACCATCCGGTGGTAACCGAGGCGATCACGTCGATGCTTGCCCGAGGCGCCCCGTTGCACACGCTCGACCTCGCCACCCCCGAGAAGGACGCCTTCACCGACGAACTCCGTGGCTGCCTGCCGGCCGGCATGGGGAGCGATGTGAAGTTGCACTTCTGCGGCCCGAGCGGCGCCGACGCGGTCGAGGCGGCCATCAAGCTCGCGCAGACGGTGACGGGCAACCAGACCATCCTCGCGTTCACCGGTGGATACCACGGAATGACGGCGGGTGCCCTGGCCGTGACCGGGAACGTCGCCGTCAAAGATCCTCTGCCGCCATCGACATCCGTCGTACGGCTGCCGTTCCCCTTCCCCTACCGGTGCCCGTTCGGGGTGGGGTCCGGTCGCGCCCCCGGTCCGGACGGTGCCGAGTTGTCCGCCCGCTACATCGAACGTCTCCTCGATGACCCGGCCGGAGGGGTAGTCAGGCCAGCGGCACTGATCGTAGAACCGGTTCAGGGTGAGGGCGGGGTGGTTCCCGCTCCTGACGGCTGGCTCCGCGCCATCCGCGAGATCACCCGTCGCCGCGGTATCCCACTGATCTTGGACGAGGTCCAGACGGGAGTCGGTCGCACCGGGAAGTACTGGGCCGCGCAGCACAGCGGCATCACCCCCGACATCATCGTCATGTCCAAGGCGATCGGCGGCGGGCTGCCACTGGCCGTCATCGCCTACCGGTCTGAGCTGGACACCTGGGCGCCCGGGGCACATACCGGCACCTTCCGTGGAAACCAGCTGGCGATGGCCGCGGGCCACGCCACGCTGCGCCTGGTGCGAGAGGACCGTCTCGACGAACGCGCCGCCCGACTCGGCACGCGCCTACTCACCGGCCTGGCAGAGATCGCCCGGGACCGGCCGCAGGTGGGCGACGTGCGCGGCCGCGGGCTGATGCTCGGCGCCGAGATGGTCGATCCGACCGCAGCCCCGGACCTCGTCGGCGCGCATCCCGCCGACGCGCGACTCGCCGGTCTGGTACGTGCCGAATGTCTGCGCCGCGGCCTGATCATCGAGCTCGGTGGGCGGCACGGCGCGGTCGTCCGGCTGTTGCCACCGCTGATCCTCAGCAATGAGGAGGGCGATCGCGTCCTCGCGATCCTCGCCGACGCCATCGATGCCGCCGTCCGCAGGCTCTCCGTCCACGCGGCCTTGGGACACCCACCCGCCGATCAGGCCCACGTCCGGTTCGGATCCGCCGGATGATCCCCCCGCGCAGCCCTGACACACCTGTCGCCACCGCGCCGGCCGGAGAGTCCGCACCAGCCGGAAAGCCCACGTCGGCGGAGGAACGTCGGCGGAGGAACGGGGGGTCCATGGACGGTCCACGGAGGCGGGAGATCCCCATCCTCCCGGGGCTACGGCCGATGGTCGATCTCGCGTTGGCCGCCCTCGACGATGGCCGCCGGATCCGCGGCGGCCCGCTGCCCGCCGGTGGCCCACCGGTGGTGCGCGCCATGACCAGAGCTGCCCTCGGCCTGACTCCGGCCGATCCGGCCCCGGCGGATCCGACCCCCCCGGACAGTACAGGGGCCCTGCTACCGAGAACCGGAATCGGCCCGTCGGCCGCGCTGACCGGCCTGGTCGAAGCCCTGGCCGCCGGTTCCGCGGACCCGGCGGACCCGTGGTGCGCCGCCCATTTGCACTGCCCTCCGCTGGCGGTCGCGGTCGCCGCCGACCTCGCCGTGAGCGCCCTCAATCCGTCCCTGGACTCCTGGGACCAGGCTCCCGCGGCCACGACGATCGAGACCGAGGTCGTCGCGACCCTGGCCACGCTGGTCGGCTTCGATCCGGACCGGGCCACCGGCACGATCACCACCGGTGGGACCGAATCGAACCTGATGGGCCTGTTCCTCGGTCGGGACGCGGCCCGCCGTGGCCCGACCGGGCAAGACGCTCTGGGCCCGGCCGCCCCAGGTCACGATGCCGGGCACCGAGGAGCGGACCGGCCGGCACCTCGGGTGTTCCGTTCGGCGGCGGCACACTTCTCGATTGATCGGGCGGCGTCCCTGCTCGCGATCGACGCGCCTCCGGTGCTGGTCATCGAGACCGACGACCGGCACCGGATGCGCGTCGAGGCGCTCCGTCACGCCCTGGCCGCGCACGCCGGGCCGGCCATCGTCGTGGCCACCGCTGGCACCACCGATGCGGGCGCGGTCGACCCGCTTCGGCAGATCGCCGCGGTGGTCGAGGAACATCGCCTCCGGTTAGGTGGGTCGCAGGACCCGAGCAGGCCATCGGGCATGGAGGCAAGGTCCGGCGGGGCGGCCTGCTGGTTTCACGTGGACGCCGCCCACGGCGGCGGCGCGTTGCTGTCCGATCGGCTGGCCGGCCTGCTGGACGGACTCGACCTCGCAGATTCGGTCGCACTGGATCTGCACAAACTCGGCTGGCAGCCGGCGCCGGCCGGAGTCTTCCTCACCGCCCGCGACGACGGCTGGGCCAGCCTCGCGACACGGGCGGAGTACCTCAACCCGGAGGATGACGAGGCGGCCGGCTTCACCAGCCTGCTGGGCCGGTCGCTGCGGACCACCCGCCGCGCGGACGCCTTCCCCATCGCGGTCACCCTTCGGGCCCTCGGCCGCGACGGTCTCGGCGCCCGGGTGGTGGATGCCTGCCATGATCTCGCGCAGCACGCGGCACGGACGGTGCGCGCCGACCCTCGTCTCGAACTCGCCTTCCCGGTAACACTCAGCACCCTCGTCTTCCGCTACCGGCCGCCACAGGTCATCTCGGATCCGACCGCGTCCGGCCCCACCCCGTCCGGCCCCGCGGGCCCGCCCTCCCCCGACCGGGTGGACCGGATCAACGCCCGGCTGCGCCGGGAACTGCTCGTCGCCGGCCGGGCCGTCGTGGGGCGCACCCAGCTCGGTCCCCGTCACGCGGTCTTCCTGAAGCTGACTCTGCTCAATCCCGACGCCACCACGGCGGACGTCGACGCACTGCTCGGGCTGATCGCCGAGACCGGGGACGTCCTTACCGCCGGTGGTTCCACCAGGGCCCGGCGGCGATCGTGACCGGCGATCGACCGCAGTCCGAGGCCATCGCGGACGCGACCATCGCGGACGAGATCGTCACGGAGGCTCTGCTGCGGTGCTGGGTGCGGGAGACGGGCGTCCGG
>NZ_CDWWXB010000020.1:16801-17434 GCF_977971855.1 Frankia sp. CoWAU3
CGCGGGCCTGCTCGCCGCGCTGCTCGTCCGAGAGGTCGTCACGCGGGATGGGCTACCGCCGGCCCTCGGCGCCCAGGCGCTGGGAAGGATCATCGATTCCGCCGGCTGGATCGCGAGCTGCCTCGCGGCCCGCGGTCCCGGGCCGGACCCGGCCACCATCCCCCCGTTCCTCGCCGCGGAGCAGGCCCTGATCACCGGTCATCCGTTCCATCCGGCGGCCAAGAGTCGCCAGGGGGCTCCGCCGGAGGCACTGGCCACCTACTCTCCGGAAGTCGGCGGGTCCTTTGCGCTGCACTGGTTCGCCGCCCATCCCTCCGTGGTGACCGTCTCGGGCAGCACGACGACCCGCTCCGGAGGGCGGGACCAGGCCCTCGGCACGAACGGCCGGGGCCTGATCCGGCTGCTGGCGGATCTGGCCAGGGAAGACGGTGGGGCCGAGGAGTCGAAGTCCGGCCTCTCGGCCGCGTCCGGTTCCGGACCAGACCGACATGGCCCACCCGGGCTTACGGGGCCCCCTCGGACCGGCGGACGCGATCGCCCGGACATTCCCGCCGGTTACGTCGTGGTACCCGCGCATCCCTGGCAGGCGGACGAGGTCAGCAGGCGGGAACCGGTCGCCGAGCTGCTTGCGGA
>NZ_CDWWXB010000020.1:17726-20141 GCF_977971855.1 Frankia sp. CoWAU3
GGCGGCCGGAGATCCCGGTGATGCTCAAGCTCTCGCTGGGGATGCGAATCACCAACTCGCGCCGGGTGCTGCAGCTCGACGAGCTGCGGCTCGGCGCGATGACCGCGAGGCTGATCGACGCCGGTCTCGGCGCGGCGCTCGCCGCCCGACATCCGACCTTCCGCCTCATCGGGGAGCCCGGTTGGGTGGCCGTCACCCGACCGGGAGGGGAGGGTCGGCCCCGAACCGGCCCCGCAACACCGCTGCCGATCGGGTCCGGCGAGCGGCGCGACGGAGGGCGCGACGAGGACGGCGTCGGGCTGGAGACCGCCGTCCGGGTCAATCCGTTCGGGTCAGTCGACCGGGTGGTGTGCGCCGCGGCACTCATCGCGCCCAGGCCCGAGCGGACCACGGACAGCCGTGGCCGGGCCCGGACGGCGATGCTTCCCCGGATCCTCACGACGCTGGCTGGCTCGCTGAGCGATCCCCTCCCGACGCTGACCGACGCCTGGTTCGACCGTTATCTGACCGTGGTGGCCGCCCCGGTGGTGGACCTCTACCTGCATTTCGGGATCGGCGTCGAGGCCCACCTGCAGAACACCCTGGTCACCCTGGACGCGGCGGGCTGGCCGATCGCCGGCTGGTACCGCGACAGCCAGGGCTACTACGTGGCCACCTCCGCCACGGCGGAGGTGCAGCAGCTGCTGCCCGGCTTCGGTACCGGACTCAACGCGATCTTCGATGACGCGCTGGTGGCCGAGAGGACCATCTACTACCTGTTCGTGAACAACGTCTTCGCCCTCGCCGGCGCGCTCGGGGTCGCGGGTGTCGCGGACGAGCGCCGCCTGCTCGGGCGGGTGCGTGGCCTGCTCCATCGGCTGGACGGGGATGGCCCACGCGGGCGGGGGCTGCGGCCACCCGCCACTCGCCGAGCACTGATCACCAGGCTGCTCGACTCCCCCACCCTGCCATGCAAGGCCAACCTGCGCACCTGCGTGGACGGGCGGGACGAACTGGTCGGACCGGTGGCCACTCAGTCGGTGTACGTGCCGATCCCCAACCCGCTCCTGGAGGCCTCGTGACCTTCCGCGCCCCGTCCACAGCTCGCGGCGAGCGCCCGCGTACCGTCGACGACGGATCGGCGTTCGTGGGTCTGCCTGCGGGGGGCGAACCGCCCTACGACGTGGTCGGGGTCGGGCTGGGGCCGTTCAACCTGTCGCTTGCGGCCCTGGCCGACGGGCTGCCCGGCCTGCGGGCCGTCTTCTTCGACCAGGCGCCGGCCTTCAGCTGGCATCCCGGCCTGCTGTTGGAAGGTACGACCCTGCAGGTGCCGTTCCTCGCCGATCTCGTCACCCTGATCGACCCGACCAGCAGATGGTCCTTCCTGGCGTACCTGCGCGAGCATGACCGGCTCTTCCGCTTCTATCTCTACGAACGGTTCCACATCCCCCGCCGGGAGTATGACGACTACTGCCGGTGGGTCGCCGACAGTCTCGACTCCACCCACTTCGGCACCCGCGTCGAGGCGGTCCGCTGGGATCCCGACACCCGCCTGTTCCAGGTGGCGATCGTCCAGCCCCACCGGTCCGATCAGGCAGGGCAGTCCGGCGCGTCCCCGACACGGGTGGTGACCGCTCGGCACCTGGTCCTCGGGATCGGAACCGAACCGATCATGCCGCTGGCCTTCGCGGGGATGCCGAACGGGCGGGCCTTCCATGCGGCCGAGTACCAGCAGCGGCGTTCCGCGCTGGCGGGGCTTTCCCGGGTCACGGTGGTCGGCTCCGGACAGTCCGGGGCGGAGGTGTTCGCGGATCTGCTCCGCGCACAACCGGTGACCGGCCATCAGCTGACCTGGATCACCCGCACCCCCGCCTTCGCACCGATGGAGTACTCCAAACTCGGCCTCGAACAGTTCACCCCCGACTTCGTCCGCTATTTCCACGGTCTGGAGCAGGCGACCAAGGACACGCTCGTTCCGGCTCAGTGGCAGCTCTACAAGGGGATCGACGCGGACACCATCGCGGAGATCTACGACCTGCTGTACGAACGGACGATCGGCGGGGCGGACGTGGCGGCGACGCTGCTGCCGGGCGTCGTCGTGGAGACGGCCTCGCAGCGGGACCGGGGCGGTGAGATCACTCTCGGCTGCCGCCACCGCGATCAGAACCGCGCCTTTCCCGTCCACACCGACGCGGTGGTGCTTGCGACCGGATACGCCGCACGCCGGCCGACCCTGCTCGATCCCATGGCCGGGCTGATCGACGTCGACGACAGGGGCCGCTTCCGCGTCGACGCCCGCTACCGGGTGGCGACCGACGCCGGTCTGACCGGCCGTGTCTACGTCCAGAACGCGGAGCTGCACACGCACGGCGTCGTGACGCCCGACCTCGGCCTCGGTGCCTGGCGCGCCGCGGTCATCCTCGACGACCTGACCGG
>NZ_CDWWXB010000020.1:20699-27595 GCF_977971855.1 Frankia sp. CoWAU3
CGGGGTCCCATCCAGGGTTACCGGCTCCGAGCCGCGGGCGTCACATACGCTTTCACCGCCCGACGTGGCACATTCGGCTCCTGGTGGATCGATGCCGCCACGCTGACCCGCTCGCGCTCGGTTACGCCGCCCGGCCCGGACGGCAGCCCCCCCGAACCGGGCACCGCACCGACCGTTCCGGGCACCGCACCGGCGGACGACCCGATCCGCTTTCTCCAGGACATGCAGGTCCTGCTCGGCTGGTCCGACCCGGTCCTCGCCGACGTGGTACGCGATCTGCTCGCCACCCAGGCCGCCGATCATCATCTGCTCGGAACGGCGATTCCCGCGGTGGATCTCGCCGATCTGCCGTTCGTCGCGCTCGAGGGGTACCAGAGCGGCCATCCCTGTCTCGTCGCGAACAAGGGACGGCTCGGTTTCGGCGCGGCCGCGGCCGTCTACGCCCCCGAGGCGCGCCGGCCCTTCCGACTGCGATGGGTGGCCGCACACCGCGCGATCGCACGGTACAGCGCCATCGCCCCCAAGGCCATCGACCTTTCTGGCCAGGGCGCGCCGACCGTGCCCGACCTGCTCACCACGGAACTCGACGAGCGGACCCGCGCCCACTTCACAGATGTGCTCCGCGGGGCCCTGCCGGACGAGCCACGCCGGCCGGGCCCCGCGCCCGTCTCCGCCCCACCCGCCGGACCACCCGCCGGTACGACGATCGCCGACTATGTCTGGCTACCCGTCCACCCGTGGCAGTGGGAGAACGTAATCGTGCCGCTCTATGCGGCCGAGATCGCCACCGGCCTGCTGGTACCGCTGGGCGAAGCACCGGACCGGTACCTGCCCCTGCAGGCGGTGCGCACCCTCGCCAACGTCGACCGGCCGGACCGGCGGAACGTCAAGCTCGCGCTAATGATCCGTAACACGCTGGTGTGGCGGGGGATGTCGGCGGCTGATGCCATCGCCGGGCCGGCGATGTCGAGCTGGCTGCTCGGGCTTCGCGACGCGGATCCCTTCCTGCGCGACGTGACCCGGGTTCTCCCGCTTCCGGAGGTCGCCGGCGCCACCGTCCGGCACCCGGCCTACGACGCCGTCCCCGACGCGCCCTACCGCCTCCACGAACTACTCGGCGTGCTCTGGCGTGATCCGGTGGAGCGGTTTCTCGACGGCGGGGAGCGGGCGCGCAGCCTCGCGTCCCTGCTGGCGGTCGGCTCCGACGGTCGGGCAGTCGTCGCCGAGCTCGTGGCCCGCTCGGGCCGGCCGGCGCACGACTGGCTCGCCGCGCTGTTCGCCGCTCTCCTGCCGCCGCTGCTGCATTACCTGTACCGGTACGGCGTGGCCTTCACGCCGCACGGCGAGAACGTCCTGTGCATCTTCGATGCCGAGGAGATGCCCCGCCGCATAGCCGTGAAGGACTTCGGCGCGGACATCGAACTGGTATCCGGCGAGTTCCCCGAGCGGCGGGGGATGCCACCGGAGGCGGTCGAGCACTGCCGGCGGTGGCCCGGCCCGGTCCTGGCCCACTCCCTGCTCTCGGCGGTGTTCGCCGGGCACTTCCGCTTCTTCGCGGTGCTCGTGGCGGATCATCTCGATGTGGACGAGAACCAGTTCTGGCGGCTCGTGCGGGCGACGGTCGACCAATACCACGCGAGGTTCCCGGACCTGCGGGAGCAGTTCGCCTCGATCGATCTCCTCGGGCCGGCGTTCGGTCGGGTCTGCCTGAACCGCGAGCAGTTCGCGGGCGCCGGGTTCCACGATCGCGCCGACCGGGACGGAGGCTTCGACCTGATACACGGCGAGGTCGCGAATCCCCTGCACGATGTGTCCACCCTCACGACGGGCCCAGCGCGACCGGCAGCCCCGACGGAACCGGCGCCGCCTACGGCATGAACGGAGAACGCATGACATCGTCGCCGGTTCCGACCCCACCATCGGCCCAGGTTCCGGCCCGTCCCGACCCCCCGGACCCGCCTGAGCCACCTGAGCCGATCGGGCGGCCCGCACCGCGGGTCCAGCCCCGCCCGATCGGCCCCGGGTCATCGTCCGATCAGGCGCTCGGGGAGAACGCGGCCGGCCGGGGAGTGCTGCGTGACCTGTTGGCCGGAGCCGAACCGGTCGAGGAGATCATCATCGCCACCGTCGACCTGCAGGGCCGACTCGTCGGCAGCGCCGTGTCCCCGGAGCACTTCACCGGACCGGTGCTCGCCGATGGCCTCGGCGCCTGCACCTACCTGCACGCCGTCGACGTCGACATGAAGACCGACGGAGGCTACCCCCACACGCCCTGGTACGACGGCTTCGGTGATCTACGGCTCCAGCCCGACCTCACCACGTTGCGCCGCGCACCCTGGCATCCGTCCGACGCGGTGGTGTTCGCGGACGCGTTCTGGCCGGACGGGTCCCCGGTGGGCGTCGCTCCCCGTGCCGTGCTGCGTCGACAGCTCGACGCGCTCGCAGCCTCCGGTCTGACCGCCTTCGCCGGGACGGAGCTGGAGTTCCTGGTCTTCCGCGAGTCCTACCGCCGAGCTGCGCAGCGCTCCTATACCGATCTCACCCCGGCCAGCCGTTACAACATCGACTATGCGCTTTCCGGCACGGAAGGACTGGACGATCTGGTCCGACGCCTCCGGCGGGCGATGGCCGGCATCGGGGTGGCGGTCGAGTCCGCGCGCGGGGAGGTCCATCCGGGACAGTTCGAGATCGTGTTCCGGTATGCCGATGCGATGCAGGCCTGCGACAACCACACCCTCTACAAGACCGCCGCCAAGAAAATCGCCGCGGCGGGCGGGCAGGCCCTGACCTTCATGGCGAAGTACGACGAGGGCGAGGGGAACTCCTGCCATGTTCATCTGTCCCTGCGCGAGACGGACGGGGCGTGTGTGTTCGCGCCGTCCCCCGAAGGTGAGGGGGCGCTCGTCCGGCACCCCGGCTTGGCCCCACCGGGCATCGCACCCCCCGGTTTCCCACCCCCCGGCTCTCGCGACGACATCGCCGGGATGTCCGCGCTGATGTGCTCGTTCGTGGCCGGGCAGCTCGCCTGCATGGCCGATTTCGCGTTGCTGTACGCGCCCAACGTGAACTCGTACAAGCGCCTGGCGCCGGGCTCATTCGCTCCGACCGGAATCAGCTGGGGACGGGACAACCGGACCTGCGCCATACGGGTGGTCGGCGACGGGCCGGGACTGCGCGTCGAACATCGGGTGCCGGGCGGTGACGCGAATCCCTACCTCGCCGTCGCCGGGATGATCGCGGCCGGCCGTCACGGCATCGAGCACCGTCTCCCGCTCGAACCCGGACGGGTGGGCAACGCCTTCACCATGCCGGACGTGCCACGGCTGCCCGCGACCTTGCGGGAGGCGGTGGACCGATGGCGGGCCAGTGCGGTGGCCCGGGCCGCCTTCGGTGATCGGGTCGTCGCCCATCTGGCCCATGCGGCCGAAGTCGAGCTCGCCGGCTACGAGCGGACCGTCACCGACTGGGAGCGCCGGCGCGGCTTTGAACGGTTCTGACCCCGACCTGCTCCGGGACGGAGTATTCGCGTAGTCCGAACCGCCGATACAAAGTCCGCAACGGGCCAGGGGCCCACCAGTTGTAGTCGCCGGCCACCCGCATGAAGGCGGGGACCAGCACCCCGCGGATGAGGGTGGCGTCGAGCACGATCGCGAGCGCGGTGGCGATCCCGAACATCTGGATGAACCGGACCGATGAGGTACCGAACGCGACGAAGGTGACGGCGAGCAGCGCGGCGGCGGTGCTGACGATCCGCCCGACCCGGGCGAGCCCGGCGGCGACCGCCTCGGTGTTGGGCGCGCCGGCGTCGTGCGCCTCCTTGATCCGGGAGAGCAGGAAGACCTCGTAGTCCATCGAGAGCCCGAAGGCGATACAGAAGAGCAGGACCGGCATGGAGGTGTCCAGCGGGCCTGGGGTGAAGTCGAGGAACCCGGACAGGTGGCCGTCACTGAAGATCCACACTGAGGCGCCGAACACGGCGCACATCGCCAGCCCGTTGAGCACGATGGCCTTCACCGGTAGCAGCACGCTGCCGGTGAACAGGAACAGCAGTACGAAGGTCGCCAGCGCGATCAACCCGAGGGTGACCGGGAGACGGTCGGCGATCGTGGTCTTGCCGTCTACCAGGACGGCGGATGCGCCACCGATAAGCACGCTGGTCCCCACGGGCGCCGGCACCGCACGCGCGGCCCGGACGAGGGCCTGCGCATGGTCCGACGCATAGTCCACCGCGGGCACGACCTGGAGGGAATCCGCTCCGGCGATCGCGAACCGGCGGCTGGCCGGACCGGGCGGTACGACCCGGCGCCCGTCGATGTGGGACCCGAGGGCGCTGTCGACCCGGGCCACGTCCGGCAGTTCGGACAGCGCAGTCGCGTAGGATGCGAGCGCGGACCGGTCGATCATGCCCGGCCCGGTGGCTTGGACAACGACGTCGAGCGCGCCGCCGATGTCGGCGGCGAACGCGCCCCGCAGGGCGTCACCGACGATCCGGCTGTCCGCCGAGCCCGGCTTCAGCACCCGGTCGTCCGGGGTGCCGAAGTTCACGTGCAGAAAGGGCGCCCCGAGGACGAGCAGAACCGCGATCACCGGCAGGCCGGTGAGCACGGGGTGGCGCATCACGGTGCCGGCGACCTGACGCCAGAACGGCGAGTCGGCCGCCTCCCGCACCACGACCGGCGCCGACCCGACCGGCGCCGGCCCGACCGCGCCCGCGGGCCCGATCGCCTCGCCGCCCCGGGCACGACCGGCGCGGCGACGGCGCACGAGCCCGAGCAGACCGCCGATCCCCCAGGCGTTGACCCGCTCGCCGAGCACCATCAGCAGCGCTGGCAGGGCCACGACGGCGGCCAGCATCGCGACGAGGGTCACCGAGATCCCGGCGTAGCTCATCGACTTCAGGAAGAACGGCGGGAAGACGAGCATCACGGCCAATGCCACGATCACCGTCGCCCCACTGAACAGGATCGTCCGGCCGGCCGAGCGGACCGTCCGCTCCACCGCGGTGGCGCGGTCCCGACCCGCCGCCAGTTCCTCCCACCATCAGCAACGAGTAGTCGATGCCCAGCCCCAGGCCAAGGGCCGTCGCCAGGTTCACCGCGAAGATCGACACGTCGGTAAGCTCACCGATCACCGAAAGCGCGGCGAAGCCACCCAGCATGCCGAGCAGCCCGATACCCAGCGGCAGCAGGGCGGCGACCACGCCCGCGAACGCGATGACCAGCAACGCCAACGTGATGGGAATGGCGAACGACTCGGCGGCGGCGAGGTCGGCCGAGACGTGTCCGCTGATGTCCTCCCCGACCGTCGCGGCCCCACCCGGTCGGACCGTCACCGCCCCCGGCGCGTCCGCCCACGACCCATAATGATCAACGATATCGGCGGCCTGGTCATCGTCCTGGACACTGGCGACGACGAGCGCCTGCCGACCGTCCCGCGAGCGCAGCGCCGGACCGCCCCCCGTCCAGTAGGACACGACGTCCCTCGCCCCGGCCTGGGCTGCGAGATCGGCCGCAACCTCCCTCCCCGCGGCGACGACCGCCGCGTCGTCGACATCGCCCGCCCGGGCGGTCACCAACAGGAGGAGGTTCGGGCGGCCGTGGAAGCGGGCGTCCAGGACGTCCTCGGCCCGGGAGGAGTCCGACGCTGGATCGTCGACCCCCCCGTCTGGAGTTTGCTGAAGGCACCACCCGCGAGCCCACCGGCGCCGAGCAGCACGAGGAGCGTGAGGACGAGGACCAGACGCGGGCGGCGCGTCACGAGCGCCACGAGCGCCACGAGCGCCACGAGCGCCACGAGCGCCACGAGCGCCACGAGCGCCACGAGCGCCACGAGCGCCACGAGCGCCACGAGCGCCACGAGCGCCACGAGCGCCACGAGCGCCACGAGCGCCACGAGCGCCACGAGCGCCACGAGCGCCACGAGCGCCACGAGCGGAGTAAACACGGAACCCTCTGAAGAGCAGGCGATGCTGAAGAGAACAGTGTTCGCAATCGCTGTTCGTGTCAAGACACATCCGTTCACAAAGTTGACAGCGTTCTCGTCGAGACCCACCATGACCGTGGTGAGCAGTCCGGTTCCCCGTCGCGAACGACTGCGGCAGGCCACTCTCGACGAGATCAAACAGACCGCGCGCGCCCAGCTGGCCGAGCACGGCCCGGCTGCGCTCTCCCTACGGGGGGTCGCCCGGGTGATGGGCATGGCCCCATCGGCCCTGTACCGCTACGTGGACAGCCGGGAGATCCTGCTGGCCGAACTGGTCGCGGACGGGTTCGCCTCGCTGGCGGAGGCCCTGGAGGCGGCCTTCGACGCGGCCGATCCGCATGACCACCTACGATGCTGGCTCCAGGTCGCCCGCGCGCAGCGCCGCTGGGCCCTGGACCACCCGACGGAATACGGACTGATCTTCGGCCCCGGCATTCCCTGCGCCACGTCGACCAACGACCGGATGATCACGCAACTGCACCGCGCGGTCGCGGTGCTGTTCCGCTGCATGAGCGAGTCGACCGGGGCCGGCATGATCGACACCGCCGCGGTGGACGCCCAGCTCACCCCGCCGATGCGCGCCAGCCTGCAAGCGTGGGGACGCGACCACGACGTCGCGATCGACGCCGCCGGACTCGCCGTGTGCCTGGCCGTCTGGACCCAGTTGCACGGCTTCATCTCCTTGGAGATGTTCGGGCACCTCCCCTCCGCCCTTGACGACATCGACGAACTGTTCGACCGGCAGATGGCGGACGCGATCATCCGCGTGTGGCGAGGCGGGTACAACCTCGCCACGCTGATGCCCGTCCCGCCAGCCGACCGACCGGTCGCGAAGTGACCACCCGGTGCCGGCCACCCGGTGCCGGCCAGTCGGTCCGGTGATTGACGGTCCGGTGATTGACGGTCGGCCGGTC
>NZ_CDWWXB010000020.1:27693-30053 GCF_977971855.1 Frankia sp. CoWAU3
CGGTCAGGCCGAGGTCCGCATTCGCCGCCCCAGTGCGTCGAGCGCGACCCGACGGGTACTCTTGATCTCCGGCAACCGCGCCTGATAAGCCGGTGCCGTGGCCAACGGCTGGTAGAAGCCGAGCCGCGGAACGAAGTCGGTGTCGTCGTAGCCCGGCGGCCGGTGCAACGCATACGTACGACCCGGGAAAAGCAGGTCGTAGTTGTCGGCGATCTGCCAGATGGCGACGTGCGGGTCGACCCGCCGACGCTGAAAGTACGCCTCCAGGACATCGATTGTGAAACTAATCTCATGGAACTGTTTGACCAGGCTGTGGTAGTGCTGGCCGACCTGATACTTGATCGGTAGTTCGACCTGGAGACTATCGGAGTAGTCGAGCAGATCGAGAGCCAGAACCTTCAGTGACGTCTCGACGCCGTACCCCCGCGAGAACGCCAGCGCCGCGAAGACGTCCGCGTCGACGACGAACTCCCCGATCAGCGGCTGGATTGTCCGAGTGATGGACGGCACATACCTGGCGAGCTGTTTCGACAACAGCGACCGCAGCATCTCGGTGGTTCGCCCCCCGGGCTGCCCGTCGCCAGTCACTCTACGCGAACTTCCGTTGACGAAAAGCGGGGCGTTATCGGCAGTCGCGGCGGCAGCCAGGACACCCACTGTATATGGATCATAGCTTTCCAGATCGGCGTCGTGGAAGATGAGCCGACTCCCGAACGCAAGATAGGCGAGACTACGCATCGCACCCGCCTTGCCGCCGGTCGTGGTGGCCTCTCGGCCCGCGTGACGCTGCAGGACCGACTCCCCACGCACGACCCAGCTGGCGCCCGCGCCGGTCGCGATGCGCATCAGGCCATGTTCGTCCCCGTCCGACGACGGGTCGACAACCACGCCGATCTCGTCCAGCACGCTACGCTCCTGCATCCAGCGTTGCCGGTTGAGTGCGATGATGTCGCCGAGAGTTCGAGCCGCCTCCGGGCCACGGGCCGGGATGAGCAGACTCAGAGTGATGCCCTTGGCGAGTTTGTCGACCTCGATTGAGTCGAGGTCGAGGCTGGTGGGTTCGAGCGTTCGCACGGATGCCCCTCTCTCGTGACCTTTCTTCGGTACGGACAGCCCGTACCGGTGATGACGTCCAGATGGGGATCTGGTGCGGCATTGCCGGCGGTATCAGACGGGCTGGGTAGGGAATCCCCCGGCCACCCCGGACCGCATGATTGCGTACCTCCGTTCACAACGCCTCATCCGCCCGAGTCGTAGCCGGTACCTCCCCGCGTGTTCCGGTTCACCGCTTCCGCCTCTCGACCACCCGGGAACGATCGGTCCGCCACATGCAGGTGCTGGAGCGTCAAAGTATCGGTCTTACGACCGTGTCCGTCACTCCCCATCTTTCCCGAGGGGGAACAACCACCGCTTCTGGGACAAGGAGCGAACACTCGGCGCCGCACCAGCACGGCGCATGACCCCGCCGTGCCACGAAGAGTACCCGACCAAGCACCCGGAACGGTTACTCCAGGACCGATCCGAAAGAACTACCCCCACACGGCCCGCCGATGCCACCGGATGGGCAGAATCGCTCACGGCGTCCTGCTCTCTTTCGATCATGGCCATGGAAGGAAGACCGGCGCGCGGCCGGACCATCCCGAGGACGGACGATCGGGCGGCGCTCGCCGACCTGCCCGCCGCCGTGGCCGCGCTCACCATCGCGTACGCCGGGACACCACGGCGGATACGGCATCCGGGGCTGGGTGCTGTCTACTCGAACCAACCCTCTCACCGACGTCATGCCCACCGACGTCATGGCCCGGTCTGGCGGAGCCGACCGCGACCCGGTCCCGTCCCGCGGCCTTGGCGGCATACAGCGCGCGATCCGCGGCTGCGACGAGCGCGAAGGTGTCGTCCGCGTGATCGGGGAGGGCCGTCGCTCCGACCGAGACCGTCACAGCGATCAGCAGCGACTCCTCGCCGGTGTCTCCCCGGACACCGGCACCCGACCGGGCCTGGCCGCGCGCCCTCGCCGGCTCCGCAGACCCCGCAGCCCCGGACTCCCCCGTGCGGGCCGGCGGATCCGGAACTCGCGGCGCGGGCAGGACGATCCGGACGGGTTCTCGTCCGACGCCGCGGCGCAGACGTTCGGCGATATCGGCGAGGGCGTCTCCCCGGACATTCAGCGTGAGCAGCGCGAACTCCTCACCCCCGTAACGGGCGACGACGTCACCGGGACGGGTCACGACCAGCAGTCGCCGAGCCACCTCCGTCAACACCTGATCACCAGCCGGATGGCCGAATCGGTCGTTCACCGACTTGAAGTGGTCGACGTCAACGAGGATCAGCCCCATTCCGGATCCGGTGCGTCGTACCCG
>NZ_CDWWXB010000020.1:30545-32076 GCF_977971855.1 Frankia sp. CoWAU3
GACCATGGTCGGATGCAACCCGGCGGCGCCGAGGGCGAGGTTGCCTGTCAACCAGATCGCGTCGAGGTAGTTGCCGACCTCGAAGGTCCCGTTCGTCTGCTGCACGACGTAGATGGTGTCGGCGGTCAGGTTGGCGAGCAGATTGCCCGCCAACAGGAAGAAGGCGGGTGGGCGGCTCCCGTGCCCCAGCACGAGACGGATGGCCACCCCCAGCAGCGCCAGATCCATCGCCGGATAGGCCACCGAGGTGACGCCGACGAACAGATCCTGGTCCGCACGCACCTGCGGCGCGATCAGGTAGAGCCAGGACAACAGAACCGCCGCGAGCAGGAACATCGATCCGTCGAGCAGGTCGGCGATGTCCCGTTCCTGGGTCCGTCGCCGGGTCAGCAGAACGAGACCGACGACGAACAGCGGATAGTGGCCCAGATATAACACATCCGGCAAGGCCGGATACTCTGTGATGTCAAGCATATAGTGAAAGATGTAGAAGGCACCATCGCCTATGGCGTACATCACCTGGCTGATTCCGATCAGCAGCCAGGGACGTCGGTCGGCCAACTCCTGGCGTCGCAGGCCGAGGAACACGGCCCCCGCGGCCGAGGCGCTGAGGCAGAGGTAGATGACCAGCCGGACGGCACGTGGGCCGCCGGTCGTGGGAAGCTGGCCGTAGACGAGGATGGCGATCAGACCGAGACAGAGATAGACAAGCCAGACGTGGCTACGCCAAGCGCGCCGCCACGATGGAGCCGGCATCACCCCTCGGTTCGCGACGCGGGATCCGTGCGGGACAGCGGACGTGGCAGCGGTGCCGGGGTCCACCGGGAGGTCCGGGCCGGTGCGTCGTCCAGCTGAACGTGATGCCGTCGATGGGCGTTCGTTGTCGGGTTGACCGAGGGAATCGAACCTGTCGACCGTGCAGGACCGGCTGGCGGTGAACAGCCGCCCCGGAGGGACCGGGCCATGAGCAGCCTCTCAGTGTGGACGTACGGGTGGTACGCGTACCGGCCACGTACGCCTGTGGTGCCTTGCGGCATTCCGTTGCCGCTCACGGCACCTACAGCGCCACTGAGCCCACCCGTCTGGTTTCGACGGGTCGGACGCCGCGACCTACCGAAACCGTATCGAATGGTTGCTCTTCGTACAGGAACGTTTGAAGCCCGATGGGCACATTTGTCCGATCATTTGTCCGATCATTGTGCGGGATCCGCCCCGTCCGGACGGATCTCGACTGGTGCGGTCACGAAGGGCGAGCTTCGCCCGGACCACTACGAGCCGATGATCGGCAAGTCAGGCCGACGACCGCCGTCGCGGACGTTTCCGCGACGCGGGTCAGGGGTGGGCGACGAAGTTGAAGTGCGCCCCCGACGCGAAGGTCGTCCGGAACATGGGCAACGTGTAAGGACCGTCGCCGTCCAGATCGAAGATGCGCAGTCCGAGATCATTGTCGACGAGCGTGTACATCTCGTCGGGTGTCCATTCA
Organism: Frankia sp. CoWAU3; assembly: GCF_977971855.1. Taxonomy (NCBI): domain Bacteria; kingdom Bacillati; phylum Actinomycetota; class Actinomycetes; order Frankiales; family Frankiaceae; genus Frankia; species Frankia sp. CoWAU3. The sequence goes on from NZ_CDWWXB010000020.1 coordinate 32,029, forward strand.
CGGGTGTGCCGGGGTATCCCGCTGAGGTGAGGATTTCCGGTGTGGGCT
>NZ_CDWWXB010000021.1:0-1535 GCF_977971855.1 Frankia sp. CoWAU3
CATCCCACGGCTCCAACTGTCAAGCGGCGATCTTGTCCGGACCGTTCCCGGCGGCGGTACGACGGATCATCTACCCGACGAACCCGCACACAGAGAACCTGACAGCACCCGCGCCGCTATGACGACCTGGCGCGCGTGGCGGTGGTCGCCACCGCCACCCCGCCCGGGCCCGCCGTCACCTGGACTCATGCGGCGATCGCCGCCCAGGTCGCGGGCACCGTCTTCGCCCCGATATCCGCCCCTCAGGTCGGCAGGATCCTGGCCGGCCTGGATCTCAAGCCGCACAAGGTGACCAGATGGCTCACCCGCCACCGTGCCGACGGGGGCGGATCGCCAGTGCCGAGGTGGTGAACAATTGGCAGCATGGGCGACCAGCGAGATCCCGGCAGGCGGGAGCGACCTCGGCCAGACCGGGCGACCACCGGGGAGGCCGATCCACCGAACCCGGTCGAGCCACCGCCTCCGGCCGGACGGGCACATCCCGTCGCACCACCGCCTCCGGCGGATCGGCCGCGTCCCCTCGATCTCAACGCCGACCTCGGCGAGGGTTTCGGGGTCTGGCGCCTCACCGAGGACGAGGCCCTACTCGACCTGGTCACCAGCGCCAACATCGCCTGCGGGTTCCATGCCGGCGACCCCGCGACGATGCGGCGGACGTGCGAGCAGGCGGTCCGCTGCGGAGTCCGCATCGGCGCCCAGGTCAGCTACCGCGACCTCGCCGGCTTCGGTCGTCGCCGCATCGACATGGACCCCGACGATCTACGTGACGACGTCCTCTATCAGCTCGGCGCGCTGGACGCCTTCGCCCGGACGGCCGGCGACCGGGTTCGCTACGTCAAGCCGCACGGCGCCCTCTACAACGCCATCGTCACCGACGAGGAGCAGGCGCAGGCCGTCGTCGAGGCCATCCGCTGCTACGACGCGACGCTGCCGGTCCTGGGCCTGCCCGGATCGGCGTGGTTGCGGCGCGCGAGCGAGGCCGGCCTGACCGCGGTCGGCGAGGCGTTCGCCGACCGCGACTACACGGCCGCGGGCACTCTGGTCTCCCGGCGCACGGCCGGCGCCGTCCTGCACGATCTCGACGTCATCGTCGCGCGCGGCGTGCGGATGGCGATCAAGGGCGTGGTCGTCAGCCAGCAGGGCACACCGGTGGACGTCGGCGCCCGCTCTCTCTGCGTGCACGGGGACACGCCGGGCGCGGTCGAGATGGTCAGACGGCTGCGCCAAGCCCTGTTCGACGCGGGTGTCCCCCTGATCCCGTTCAGCTGAGAGGATCGCGATGCGCATCCTGCCCTGCGGTGACGAGGCACTGCTCGTCGAGGTGGCCGGCCTGACCGAGGCCGAGGCCCTCTATGCGCGGCTGCGGCGGATCGCCCCGGTCGGGATCATCCAACTGGTTCCCGCGGCGCGGACGGTGCTGGTCGCGTTCGATCCCGCGGCGACCGACGCCAGACGCCTGAGCGCCGCCCTGCTGCGCGCCGCCGGGGCTCAGCCCGGCACGTCCGGCCCCACGCCCTCCTCCGGTCCCGCGCCGC
>NZ_CDWWXB010000021.1:1980-5213 GCF_977971855.1 Frankia sp. CoWAU3
AGGCCGGTCCCCCGCTCGACCGGAACGTCGTGACGATACCGGTGCGCTACGACGGTCCCGATCTGGCCGAGGTCGCCCGGCTCAGCGGACTGACTCCGGCGCAGGTCGTGGACCGGCACGTACGTGGCCGGCACCGGGTCGCGTTCTGTGGCTTCGCTCCCGGCTTCGCCTACATCGCGGGCCTCGACCCGGCGCTGCGCGTGCCACGCCGGGACAGCCCGCGCACCCGGGTCCCCGCGGGCGCGGTCGCCATCGCCGACGAGTTCAGCGGTGTCTACCCGCGGACCTCGCCCGGCGGATGGCGGCTGATTGGCCATACCGACCTGCGGGTCTTCGATCCCGACCGGGAGCCGCCCGCCGTGCTGGCCCCGGGCACGCGGGTGCGGTTCATCGCTGACGCCGCCCGGTCGATGTCGTGATCGAAATATCATGATCGGGATTTCATGATCGAAATTGTCGCGCCAGGTCCGTTCGCCACGGTCCAGGATCTCGGCCGGCCCGGGCTCGCGCACCTGGGCATCACCCGGTCCGGCGCTGCCGACCGTCGCAGTCTGCTGCTGGCGAACCGGCTCGTCGGCAACGTCGCGACCGCGGCGGCGGTCGAGCTCACCTACGGCGGCCTCACCGCACGGTTCACGGATCCGGCGCTGATCGCGCTGACCGGCGCGCCGTGCCCGCTGGAACTCGCCGGTCGCCAGATCAGCATGTACTCCCCGGTGGACGTGCCCGCCGGCGCGCTGTTGCGGATCGGGGCACCCGACCGGGGCCTGCGCACCTACCTCGGAATTCGCGGGGGGATCGGTGTCCCCCCGGTGCTCGGCTCACGATCGAGTGACACCCTCTCCGGGATCGGTCCGCAACCGCTGAGCACCGGTCGGCGGCTGCCGCGGGCGGCCGACAGCGCGGACCCACCAACCGTCGACCTCGCCCCGCTCGCCCAGTACCCGGACGAACCGACCCTGCGGGTCCTCGCCGGCCCCCGCGACGACTGGTTCACCGCGGACGCGCTGCCCACGCTGTTCTCCGCGTCCTATGAGGTGACGGCCCAGAGCGACCGGGTCGGCGTACGTCTCGTCGGGCCGGCGCCGCGCCGCCGGATCACCGCGGAGCTGCCCTCGGAGGCCGTCGTCACCGGGGGGATCCAGATCCCCCCGGACGGGCGGCCGGTCCTCTTCCTCGTCGACCATCCGGTCACCGGGGGTTATCCCATGCTGGGCGTCGTCGCGTCCGAGGATCTGCACCTGGCCGCGCAGTGCCGGCCCGGCCAGCGCATCCGGTTCCGGCCCTACCACAGCTGGACCACACGATGACAGGCGAGGAGCGCCACACGCGGAATTAGTTATCTTTGCTCGTATTGCTCCCGGGGGGGGAGACCCGAGGAGGCCTTATGGGTTCGGTTCGGCTGGGTTCGCTTCGGCTGGGTTCGCTTCGGTTCACGACCGTCATCGCCGCCGCGTCCGTGGCCGCCCTCGCAGCGGCGCTCACCACGGCCTGCCAGGCGTTTCCCGCCGGCAGGGCAGCGTCGGCGACGCCGTCTACGGGAGCCCGGGCCGACCAGGAGATCACGATCGCCGCGACTCCCGTCCCGCCGCACCCGTCCGGGGCGGCGCGCACGGAGCTCACCGCAGGGTCGTTCGCCCAGCCGACCACGCGGCCGACCACGCACCCGCACCCGACCACGGAGCCGGTCGCGGAGCCGGTCGCGGAGCCGGCGAGGACATCGTCGACGGCGTCGTCCGGCCTGTCCACGGCCACGGCCACGACCCCGCTACCGTCGCGGACCGGCGAACCGTCCGCGGGCCTGCCGGACGATACCCGCCTGCCGGTTCCGGCGCAGGCACCCCTCGTCGCACCGGGCACGAGCGTCGCACCGGGCACGAGCACGTCCGCGCCGGCTCCGAGGCGGACGCCGCCCGTCGCCCCGCCCCGGACCGGCACCGAGGCCGCCGAGGTGGTCCGGTTGACCAACATCGAGCGGGCCCGAGCGGGCTGCGGCGCGCTGACGGTCGACGCCCGGCTGGCAGCCGCGGCGCAGGCGCACAGCACCGACATGGCGGCGAACGGCTACTTCGGCTACACCGGTAGGGACGGTCGCGGCCTCGACAAGCGGCTGGCCGCCCGCGGATACACCGCCGATCTCGTCGGGGAGAACATCGCCGCCGGATCGCTCACCGCGGCTCGGACCGTGCAGATGTGGATGGACAGCGCCGATCGGCGGGCGACCATCCTCACCTGTGCCTTCACCGCCATCGGCGTGAGCTACGCCACCGGCGGCGCGTACGGCACCTACTGGACGCAGGACTTCGCCGGCGCCGACCCACGAAACCACTCCGGGCCGAGGCACCCCGCCGGCCCTGAGACGCACGGCCGGCCCTGAGACGCACGGCCCACCCTGAGACGCACACTTCCCCTGTTCCTCCCCGATGGATCCTTCCGTCAGCGGTGGCTGCGGCGCCGATGACGGCCGAACGCGCCCGTGCGTTCCTCGGCCCCCTCGGCCGGGGCACCCTCGGCCGGGGCACCCTCGGCCGGGGCCGGGGCACTGAGGCGGTCGCTGGGATAGACCTCCGACTCCGCCAGGGGGCCCGGACGCATGGCCGCCTGCTCCCGCAGTTCCCGCTGACGGCGCGCCGCGGCCACGTCGCGCACCCCCCGCACGCTCAGCCGACCCCACGCGGTCGAACCGAGAAAGAGGATCACGGCGCCGAGGCCGTAGAAGAAACTGATCCAGACGAGCGCCTGCCGGGCGGACCCACCGACCGGCCGGCCGAGCGCGCCGAGGTCCCAGGGTCCCGCCAGCGTCGGGCCGACGACGAACCAGGCGCCGGCGACGATCGCGAGCCACGCACCCAGCGCGGCGGTGCCCCGGGTGGAGCTCATCAGCAGCAGGAACCCACCGACGAATGTGGCGGCACCCGGCAGCACCTCCAACCAGAAGCGGGCCGACGTCCAGGTCCAGGCGCTGTTCGGGGTGAAGGCGAAGTCGAAGTACGGCCCGACGAACGGAATCAGCGCCCCCCACACGCCCAGGAGCATCAGCAGCAGACCACTGACCACACCCCGGCTGCGGGGAATATGCCAGGCGCCCAACCAGGGGGAGTCGATGTCGGCGACGTGGGTCATCAGGAGCTCCTTCGGTGGCCAACGCCAGGAACGTGCCCCGCCCGGTGCCGATGAACCCTCACCGACGGCGAACCCCGATCCACGAAACACCAGGTCACCATCACCGCCGG
>NZ_CDWWXB010000021.1:5318-8685 GCF_977971855.1 Frankia sp. CoWAU3
CCGCGCCGCGGTCAGCGAGCGCACGATCCGCGGCGTGCCCGGTCGGGCCCAGTCCCGGGGTCCACGTCCCAGCCGATCGCGCTCATGCCGAGGTTCGCGGCCGCGGCGAGCACGGCCGGCGACCAGTCACCACCCGGCGCGCGGAAGAGCCGGGGCGGTTTCCCACCCGCGTCGACGATGACCGACTGGGCGCGGACCATCTCGGCCCGGATCTGCGCCGGTGTGCGACGACTGAACGGCTGGGGATGGGTCATCGTGTGGTTACAGACGGAGTGCCCTTCGGCGATGATGCGGCCCACCAGGTCCCGGTGCGCGTGTGCCTGGGCCCCGACCAGGCAGAACGTTGCCTGGACCCGGTTGCGGCGCAAGACGTCGAGCATCCGCGGCGTCCACACCGGATGCGGACCGTCGTCGATCGTCAGGGCGACCGCGGCCGACAAGCACCCGCGCGAAGGAACGAGACGGTCGGGCTTCGGATCAAGCACGTCAGGCCCTATCACGTCAGGCCACGTCGGAGTCGTGCTGTGGATCGGGCGCACTCTTTCGACACGCATGATGTCGAGGCCACGATGCCGATAATTCGGATGAATCGTCGTCTTTTAACATAAATATGCCACACAGTCCACCGATATCCGACGATCATTAGGCAACAATCGACGCCCGCCGTGCAGGAGGACCGCTCATGGCATGGCCAGCCGCTCCGGCGGGAACCATCCCGGGCACGTCCGTCGCCGGGGCATCCACCACGGAGGCCACCCCGAACCCGGCGCCCCCGGTCTCGCCCGCCCACGTCCCGGCCGCCGCGTCCCCGGTCGGCCAGCGGGTGCGGGTACCCAAGACCGCGGAACTCGTCGCCAGCCAGCTGCGGCGGCGGATCATCCGCGGCGAGCTCAGCGAGGGTGACGCCCTACCGCCCGAACCCACGCTGATGGCGCAGTTCGGGGTCTCGCGCCCCACCCTGCGCGAGGCGTTCCGGGTGCTGGAGGCGGAAGCTCTGATCTTCGTGCGGCGCGGGGCCCACGGCGGCGCGCGGGTCCACACCCCGAGCCCCGAGGTCGCCGCGCGCTACGCCGGTCTCGTCCTCGAACACCGCGGCGCCACCCTGGGCGACGTCCACCAGGCCTGTGCCGTCATCGAGCCGCCGTGCGCGGCGCTGCTCGCCGAACGGCGTGATCCCGCCGACGTCGCCCGGCTGCGCCAGCTCCTCCACGAGGGTGACGAGGCCGCCGACCATCCCGTCGCGCTCGCCTCGGCCCAGGCCGCCTTTCACCTGGCCGTGGTGGAGCTGACCGGAAACAAGTCACTGACCGTGATCACCGGGATGCTCCTGCATCTCGTGGAGCTCACAAACAGCCACGGCGGTCACCCCGGTGCCGACAACCGTCCGGAGGAGACCAGCCTTGCCGAGGTCACCACCGATGACCGATCGTCCGCCCGTGCGACCCGTCGGATCCACGCCACGCTCATCGACCTCATCGAGGCCGGCGACACGCAGGGCGCCGCCGATCTCTGGCACCGGCACCTCGCCGCCCCCGACCACGCGATCCCCGGCGGTCCGGCCGACCGGTGCGTGCTGGACCTGCTCGGCTGAATCGAACTGTAGGGGGTTGGGCACGCTCTGGAGACCGTCACCCCCCACAGTCCAGCACCTTCCACAGTTCAGCCCGCGCCGCCGCGGCCGGGCCACCGCCGCCGCATAGGCGCGGGCATGGAGCCGCGACACGAAAGGATCGCGAAGATCGCTCTGGCTGCCGGGGGGCGGTACGGGCTGGCGCTCGCGGGTGGCTACGCGGTCCAGGCCCACGGGATGGGCTCCCGCCCGAGCGGGGACGTCGGCCTGTTCACCAGTTGGCAGCGCGCGACGAGTTCCCGGAGTTGACGTCGGCGGTCGTCTCCGCCCTGGAGGCAGCCGGGTACGCGATATCAATCGCCCTGCGGGCCGAAACATTCGTCCGGTGGAACGGGGTACAAAACTTTCGCGACGATCTCTCCCGGTGCGTCTGCCCTGGTCAGGAGGCCGGCTGCTGGACGGGGGTTCTGGCCGTGAGCCGGTGGGAGGACGAGCATTTTGCCCGCTTGGAGTGTGAGGTGCCGGTGCGGGGCCGGGATCGTCTGGCCTGGTGACGGGTGTCGCGGGCTGGCCTGCCTGGTGACGGTGGAGGTGGCCGCGGTGCCGGTCGGCGTGCTCGGGCTGCTGGATGCCCCGGGGATAGCGGTGCGGCACGGTCGGGTGTGCGCTGCGGCACGGTCGGGTGTGCGCTGCGGCCGGAGGAGTTCGGGGGTGGCGGGCCGTTCAAAGGGGTCGGCATCATGCCGGTGTCGCATCGGGTTCGGCTGCTGGGCGGCGGTGGCCGGTGGGTGGAACACACGATGTGGGAGGTCATGTCGCTGTCCCGGCATGCGGCCTTGACAGCGGGGAACCGGCTATGAACGGTGCCGACCGGCCTGAGTTCGACAAGGGGTCCGGGCTTGATGAGTCCTTCGTGGCCCGGCTGGAGTTGGCGTTGACCGCCCGTATCCAGGCGGAGCATCCCGGGCGGAACGCGGACCTGATCGGGCTGGTGGTCGGCCGGACGGTGGCACTTCTCGCCGTGGTCGACCTGCCGCGGCCGCTCCTAACCCTCTACATTTTCGACGGATCGACGGATCGGTGGGCGGCGGGCCACACCGTCCACTGGGTCACCGGCCTCGCCGGGCGCCATCCGGTGAAGCCACCGATCGGGGCCGCCCGACTCACTGACAACCGGACCAGATCACCGCCCAGGCGGGCGTGCCAGGAGACGAGGAGCGCCTCGGATTCGAGGGTGACGGCGTTGGCGACGAGCCGGCCACGTCCGCCCAGCGCCGCCCAGCAGGCGTCGAGCAGCCCGGGGGTCGTGAGGCCGCCCCCGATGAAGACCGCATCCGGCGCCCGCAGCCCGGCCAGGGCCTCGGGCGCCCGGCCGGGCACGATCCGCAGCGCCGGCACGCCGAGAGCCGTGGCATTGCGCCGGATCCGGTCGGCGCGCTCCGCCCGCGGCTCGATCGCGATCGCGCGACAGGTGCCATGGGTACGCATCCACTCGATCGCGATGCTGCCCGAGCCCGATCCGACGTCCCACAGCAGTTCGCCCGGGACCGGTCCGAGCCGGGCCAGGGTCACCGCCCGGATCTCCCGCCTGGTGATCTGACCGTCGTGCTCGAACGCGTCATCAGGCAAGCCCGGCGTCCGCGAGCGGTGCGGGGCGGACGGCGTGGGCACCGGCTCGACGGCGACGACGTTGAGGTCCGCCGGCTCGCGCAACGGCACCTGCGGCACGACCGACCCTTGCGACACAGCTGACCCCGGCGGCACGGCCGAGGCGGCCCCGCCCGGGTGCTCCACGGC
>NZ_CDWWXB010000021.1:9156-12166 GCF_977971855.1 Frankia sp. CoWAU3
TCGACCCAGGCGGAGGCGGGGGCGCTCTGGCGCGCCTCGTCCGGCCCCCCGAGCCGGTCGAGAACCGTCAGCAGGCTCTCGCCGTACCCGCGCCCGACGAGCAAGGTGGCGAACTCGACGGGCGTGGCCCGGTCGGAGCTGAGGACGAGCAGCCGTCGACGCGGCGCCAGTGCGGCCTGCACCTGCGCGAGGGGACGTCCGACCGCGCTCACCACGTCGACGTCGTCCACGGCCCACCCGAGCCGCGCGCAGGCCAGGGAGAGCGACGAAGGATGGGGCAGGACCCGCACCCGGTGCGCTCCCAGCAGCCGGACCAGAGTGGTGCCGATCCCGAAGAACATCGGATCACCACTCGCGAGAACACAGAGCTCACCCTGCCCCGCCTGAGCGCCGGTGCCGGCGTGCCCGGCCAGCAGGCGGGGCAGGGCCGGCAGCAGCGGGGACGGCCACGACACCCGCCGGCCTCCAACGGGCTGGCCGTCGATCCTTTCGGGCACGAGGGCAAGCTGGCGATCGGCGCCGAACAGCACGGCGGCCCCGCGCACCACCTCACGTGCCGTCGGCGCCAGCCCCGCCCAGCCGTCGGCCCCGATACCCACCACGGTGACGCGTACAGCAGAGGGGATGGAGTCGGCCCCGAAGTCGGCGGAGCTGGAGTCGGCGGAGCTGGAGTCGGCGGAGCTCACCGGCCCGGGGGACCCGGATCCGGTGACGTCACCGGATCCGGGCGCGGTCGCCGACGTGACGGCAGTATCGGACACAGCAGGCGAGCGTAGCGCGTCGGCCAGGAGGATCAAGAATAGCTGTGCGCCTCGTCCGGACAGGCCTGGTCGGCGACCTCCGCCACCTGCCCCGCGACCGCGTCCCACCACCGAGCCGCGGCAGCGGTCCGCGAGTATATCAGCCGCCGGCGGCCATGGGATGGAAAATCACCGCCGTATCGGGTAGCAATTCCTGGTGAAATGCGATCCCCGACACGTTGCACGCCGGCTCCGCGATCGGTGTGGCCTTCGAAGGCCTGATCACCTACGAACCCAGGAACAGGAAGAGCAGACATCTGTACGCCAAGGTACCAGGAGCGCTCCGGGACCTGCGCATAGGATGGCCGGGTAAATTCTCACATGGCCCGATCGCGCCAGGGCGTTTGAAGCCCAAACGCAGCGTCGGGCACCATGGCGTTCATGCTTGTTCACACGTGACCGACGACACGCACCCCGGCCGGCATGGTCGTACCCTGAGGAGATGGGGGCGTCGCACTCTCGACGGAGAGCGGACGGCTCCGCGCTCCGACTCCTCGCCGGTTGCCTGAGCCATACCCTTCCGCGTCCAGAGGAGATATTCCAAGTCGTTCTCGGCCCCGGCTTTCCGGGACTTTGTCCCACTCCGTACCGAGCGCTGACGGCTGGCCCTGGCTTTGGTCCGTGGCGGCCTTCTTCGTTGTCCGTCGACCCGTCGCCGAAACGAACGAAGGCGAACGCCCGGCGACGGACGCGGCTGTCGCCGACGCGTCGTTTCCTCATTGCATAGGACGCTGGGAGTTTGCATGCGCGATACGCGCGAAATCCAGGCACGATCGCCGCGCGGCACCGGTGGTGGGGCGAGCGAGGCGTGGCGTCTGCGGCTGGCCGGCCGATCGGAGACGGCCCAGCGCGCGCTCCTGCTGGACCTGATAGCCGGCCGGATCGCCGTGCTGACCGAGCGCAGCGGCGACGCGGCCATCCTCGGCCGGGAGTCCTCCTGGCGTGGTCTCGGGGTGTACCGCGGCATCGCCGATCGGCTGCGAGACGAACTGTCCGCGGCGACGGGTCTGCGCCTGCCCGCCACGCTGTTGTTCGACCGGCCCTCCCCCGAGGCCCTAGCCGACCATCTGCGCCGTGAGTTGCTGGGTATCGACGAGCCCGCCGCCGTCCCCGCCGCCGTCCCCGCCGCCACCGCCGTTCCTGCCACCGGCGAGGTCGGCTCGGAGCCGTTCCGGGGCCATGATCCCGTAGTCATCATCGGCATGGCCTGCCGGCTGCCCGGCGGCGCCGATTCACCGCAAGCCCTGTGGGACCTGGTGCGAGAGGGCCGGGATGCCGTCGGCGGCCTGCCCGACGACCGGGGCTGGGAGCTCGACGCGCTCTACGATCCTGATCCGGATCAGCCTGGCACCGCCTACACCCGCCATGGCGGATTCCTGCCCGGCATCGCGCTGTTCGACCCGGGATTCTTCGGTATCGGTCCACGCGAGGCACATGCCGTGGACCCGCAGCAGCGGCTGATGCTGGAGATCTCCTGGGAGGTGCTGGAGCACGCGGGCATTGACCCACGGTCGCTGCGGGGCAGCCGGACCGGCGTCTTCACCGGGGTGTCGCTGCAGGACTATGGCCCCGCCTGGCATGCGGCGCCCGCCGAAGCCCAGGGACAACTGCTCACCGGCAACGCCTCCGGCGTGATCGCCGGCCGCGTCTCCTACACGCTTGGTCTGGAAGGGCCCGCGTTGACCATCGACACCCAGTGTTCCTCGTCCCTGGTGGCGGTGCATCTGGCCGGCCAGGCGCTGCGGGCCGGCGAATGCGACCTCGCCTTGGCCGGTGGGGTGACCGTGATGTCGACCCCAGGGATCCTGGTGGAGTTCAGCCGCAAGCGGGGCCTGGCACCGGACGGGCGCTGCAAGGCGTTCTCCGCCGACGCCGACGGCACCGGCTGGGCCGACGGCGCGGGCGTGCTGCTGCTGGAACGGCTTTCCGACGCCCGCCGTAACGGCCATCACGTCCTCGCGGTCCTGCGTGGCACCGCGATCAACCAGGACGGCGCCAGCAACGGGATGACCGCGCCGAACGGCCTGTCCCAGCAGCGCCTGATCCGCCAGGCGCTGGCCAACGCCGGGCTGCGCGCCGCCGACGTCGACGCGGTGGAGGCGCACGGCACCGGCACGACGCTCGGTGACCCGATCGAGGCCCAGGCCGTCATTGCCACCTACGGCCAGGACCGAGCCGCCCACGGCCAGGACCGTGCGGCACGGCGGCCC
>NZ_CDWWXB010000021.1:12479-18816 GCF_977971855.1 Frankia sp. CoWAU3
GGCCGCCGCCGGCGTCGCCGGGATCATCAAGATGGTGCAGGCGATGCGGCACGGCGTCCTGCCGCGGACCCTGCACGTGCGCGAGGCGTCCCCGCACGTGGACTGGTCGGCGGGCGACGTCGCCCTGCTCACTGGAAACGTCCCCTGGCAGCGCCGGGACGGCCGGCCGCGACGGGCGGCGGTGTCGGCGTTCGGGGTAAGCGGCACCAACGCTCACGCCGTGATCGAGGAAGCACCACCCGGGCCGGGAACGGACGCCATGGGTGCGGACCGCGCCGGGGAGAACCCGGCGAGCGCCCCGGTGCCTGTCGTCCTGTCCGGCCGCGGCGACGCGGCGCTACGTTCGGCGGCCGCCCGGCTCGGCGCGCACCTGGAGCGCCATCCCGAGATCTCTCCCCTGGACGCGGGATACACCCTGGCGGGTCGCACCCACTTCGAGCACCGCGCCGTCGCCGTCGTCCGCGGATCGGCGGCGTGCGGCAGCGGCACGCACCTGGCCGGGACCGGGGCCGGGACCGGGACCCTGGCTGCTCTGGCCGAGGCCCGTCCCACCGCCGGGCTGGTCCTGGGCACGGTCCGACCAGCGCTCCGCCGAAGCGGAACCGCCCGGGGGGCAACCGCCTTCCTGTTCACCGGCCAGGGCAGCCAACGCCCCGGGATGGGCCGCGAACTCCATGCGACCTACCCGGTCTTCGCCGACGCCCTCGACGACGTCTGTGCCCACTTTGCGCCGCATCTCGAACACCCACTGCGCGACGTCATGTTCGCCCCCGCCGGTTCCCCGGGCGCGGCGGCGCTCGACCGCACCGAGTACACCCAGCCCGCGCTGTTCGCCTTCGAGACCGCGCTGTTCCGGCTCCTCGAATCCTGGGGTCTCGCCCCGGGGATCCTCGCCGGGCACTCCATCGGCGAGCTCACCGCCGCCCACGTCGCCGGAGTGTGGACCCTCGACGACTCCTGCGCTCTCGTCGCGGCCCGCGGCCGGCTCATGCAGGCCTGCCGCGCCGGCGGAGCCATGACCGCCATCCGCGCCGGCGAGGAGGAGGTCGCCGAGTCCCTCGCCGGACTCGCCGGGCGGGTCGAGATCGCCACCGTCAACGGCCCGAGCGCCACCGTCATCGCCGGCGACGCCGACCTCGTCGAACGCGTCGCCGTCGGCTGGGCCGAGCGCGGCCGCGCCATCAGGCGGCTGACGGTCAGCCACGCCTTTCACTCCCCGCACATGGACGACATGCTCGACCGGTTCCGAGCCGTCGCCGAGAAGATCACCTACTCCCCGCCGGCCATCCCCGTCGTCCCCACCCGGACCGGCGACCTCGACCTCCAGACCGGGCTCACCACCCCCGACCACTGGGTACGCCACGTCCGCGAACCCGTCCGCTTCCTCGACGCCGCCCGTCGCCTGCACCGCGAAGGCGCCGTCGCCTACCTCGAACTCGGCCCCGACGCCGTCCTGACCGCGCTCCTGCCGGCCTGCCTAGCCGCCGACGCCCAGCGCCCCGAGAAGACCCAGCGCCCCCAAAGCACCCAAAGCACCCGCGACGCCCGGGACACGGTGGCCGCGGCGGCGTCCCGCGCCGGCCGCCCCGAACCCGACACCCTCCTCACCGCCCTGGCTGAGCTGCACGTCCACGGCGTCGACGTCGACTGGCGCGCCCTGTACCGGGGACGCGGCGCCCGGCACCGGGAGCTGCCCACCTACCCGTTCCAGCGCAGGCGCTACTGGCTCGACGGGGCCACCGCTGTCCCCGCGCCCCGTAGCCCGACCGTCGGGACGGCCCGCGCGGCGGACCCGGACGGCTGGTCTTACCGCACCGAGTGGCGGCCCCTGGACTCCGAGGACGTCACCACCGCCGTGACGGCCCAGGCCACCGCGACGCCACCGCTGTCCGGCGTGTGGCCGGTGCTGACCCCGGCCGCCGGCGTCGACGAGGACATGCTCTCCCGCATCTGTTGGATCATCGAACACCTCGGCGGCACGGCCGTCACCCTCACCCTCACCGGCGACGACGCCGACCGCGCCCGGGTCGCGGCGCTGCTGTCGAACGCCATGGCGCCGCCCGGCGCCATGCCGCTGTCGGGCGCCATGCCGCTGTCGGGCGGCGGCCCCGCCGGGAAGAAGACGGTGCAGGCGGTACGCGGCGTCCTGTCCCTGCTCGCCCTCGACGACACTCCGCACCACATCCATCCGGCGCTGACCACCGGGCTCGCCCTCACCGTCCCGCTCGTCCAGGCGCTACACGACCTCGACGTGTCCGCACCGCTGTGGTGCGTCACCCGCGGCGCGGTCACCACCGGTCCCGACGACCCCGTCACCACCCCGGACCAGGCCATGATGTGGGGACTCGGCCGCGCCCTCGCCCTGGAGGACCCCGACGCCTGGGGCGGTCTGATCGACATCCCGACCAACCTCGACGATCAGACGCTGGCGTGGTTCGGCTCCGCCCTCACCGCCCCCGGTAGCGAGGACCAGCTCGCCGCCCGTACCACCGGGCTGTTGGTACCCCGCCTCGTCAGGGCAGACACCGTCGATGCACAAGCCAACACCGTCGGTGCACAGATCGACACCGTCCCGCCAGCGTGGCGGCCTCACGGCACGGTCCTGATCACCGGTGGCACCGGCGCCCTCGGCGCGCATGCCGCCCGCCGGCTCGCCCGCGACGGTGCGCGCCGGATCGTCCTCGTCAGCCGCCGTGGCCCCGCGGCTCCGGGGGCGGAGAACCTACGCGCCGAACTCGCCGCCCTCGGCGCCGAGGCGACCATCGAGGCCTGCGACGTGGGAGAGCACGAACAGCTCGCCGCCCTGCTGCGGAGACTGGCCAAGGCGGGCCGGCCGGTGTCCGCCGTCGTGCACGCGGCCGGTGTCATGGGGCAGGTGACCGCCCTACACAAACTCGATCTCGGGGAGTTCGCGGAGGTCGTGGCCGGGAAGGTCGCCGGCGCCGCCGGCCTCGACCGGCTACTCGACGGCACCGGCGGGATCACCGGCACCGGCGACACCGGCGACACCAGGCTGGAGGCCTTCGTCCTGTTCTCGTCGGTGTCGGCGACCTGGGGCAGTGGCGGCCAGGCCGCCTACAGCGCGGGCAACGCCTACCTCGACGCCCTCGCCGCGCGGCGGCACGCGCTCGGTCTCGCCGCCACCTCTGTCGCGTTCGGCCCGTGGGCCGACGCCGGAATGGGCGCCGAGGCCACGTTCCGTGACTACCTGGGCCGCCGTGGCCTGACCCCGCTGCCCCCCGACGCTGCGGTCACCGCGCTCACCCGGGCGGTCGCGGGCAGGCAGGCCGCGCTCACCGTCGCCGACGTCGACTGGGAGCGTTTCCTCCCACCCTTCACCGCCGCCCGCCCCGGGCGTTTCTTCGACGATCTATGGAGCCGGTCCACGACGGCCGGACCCGAGGGGGACGCCCACCCGACCGGCACCGACGCGCCCCCCACCCGGGTGGACTACGGGACGCTGCCCGGGTCTGCCCGCGCCCGCGCGCTGTTCGACCTCGTGCGGGCGGAGGCCGCAGCTCTCCTCGGGTACCCGTCGCCCGACGACGTGGACCCGCAGCGCCGCTTCCTCGAACTCGGCTTCGACTCACTGGCCTCGGTGCAGCTCAGCCGCCGACTGGCCGCCGCCACCGGCCTCACCCTGGCCACACCCGTCGTCTTCGAGCATCCGACGGTCTGCGAGCTCACCCGCCATCTCGATACCCTCGCCACCCTTGCCACCCTCGCCACCCAGCGGCACCCGGACATCGTGCCCGGCGGACCCCCCGCGCGGGCCGGGACGCAGGTCGCGCCGATCGGCGTGCGCGAGCTGTACCGGCAGGCGTGCACGGACGGCAAGTTCGCCGAGGGCGTCGGTGTCCTGCGGGCCGCCGCCCGGCTCAGGCCCGTCTTCCGCACCGTCGAGGCCTTCGGCGCGCCCGCCGCGCCGGTGAGACTTGCCTCGGGTCCGGCCAAGCCCACCATCGTCTGCCTGCCCTCGATGGTCGCCCCGTCGGGACCGCACAACTTCGCCCGCCTCGCCCTGCACCTGCATGGCCGGCGGGACGTGTACGCGCTGCCGCATCCCGGATTCGGCGACGGGGAGCTGCTTCCGGCCACCGCGGATCTCGTCGTCGACCTGCATGCCGAGACCATCGCCCGGGCGTTCGACGAGATCCCCCTCGTGCTAGCGGGTTACTCCTCGGGTGGCTGGCTGGCACATGCGATCGCGGCCCGGCTGGAGACCCGCGGGATCCACCCCAGGGCGGTGGTGCTGCTCGACACGTGGCTGCCCGGGGACCGCATCCCCGAGGGTGACATCCAGGAGGAGCTTCGCGGCGTCGCCCTCAACGACCAGGCCTTCGCGCTGATGACGGAGGCACAGGTCACCGCGCAGGGCGCCTACCTGGACCTGTTCGAGGGCTGGCGGCCGACCGCCGTCAACGCGCCGGTCGTCCTCGTCCGGGCGATGGAGCGCATGCCCCAGCAGGCGGTCGCCGAGAACCCCGACGGGGAGGGCCAGGCCTGGGTGACCGACTGGGTGATGGAGCACGAAAGGCTCGACGCCGCCGGCAATCACCAGACGATGATGAACGAACACGCCGCCTCCACCGCCGCGGTCCTCCACCAGTGGCTCACGGAACTGGAGCGGCCCACGGAACTGGAACGGCGCTGATGCATCGACGCGCACCGCACCTCGGCGGCGGTCTGGGCGGAGCTGAGCGTTGACGGGTTCGGCCATGGGAGCATGACGGAGTGACCCTGCTCCCACTGCCTGCCGGCGAGCACGACGGCCCCGCCGTCCGGGTCGGGGAGGTCGAGTTCACCCGCGCAGAGCTCTTCGCGGCCGCGTCCGTCGTCGCCGGTCGGGTGGCCGGCGCGCCGGCGGTGGCCGTGCACGCCGAGGCGACGATGGCCACCGTCGTCTCGGTCGTCGGCTGCCTGCTCGCCGGGGTGCCGGCGGTACCCGTGCCGCCTGATTCCGGGCCGCGGGAACGCGGTCACATCCTGCGCGACTCGGGCGCCGCCCTGCTGCTCGGCAGCCCTGCCTGGGACAACCTCGCGATCCCCACCGTGCCGGTCGATCTCACCGCACGGTCGGGGTCTGCCGGCTCCGGGTCCGAGTCCGGCTCCGGGTCCGGGTCCGGGGAAACCGGACCGGCGCTCATCCTCTACACCTCCGGGACGACCGGAGCCCCCAAGGGCGTGGTGCTGTCCGCCCCGGCCATCGCCGCCGATCTGGACGCCCTCGCCGACGCCTGGGCCTGGACGCCCGAGGACACGCTCGTGCACGGGCTGCCGCTGTTCCACGTCCACGGCCTGGTTCTGGGTGTGCTCGGGGCGCTGCGGGTCGGCAGCCGGTTGATCCACACCGTCCGCCCGACCCCGACGGCGTACGCGGCGGCCGGGGGGACCCTGTACTTCGGCGTGCCGACCGTGTGGTCCCGGGTCTGCGACGATCCGACCACCGCCCGCGCCCTGGTCTCGGCCCGGCTGCTCGTCTCGGGCAGTGCCCCCCTGCCGAGGCCGGTGATCGACCGGCTCGCCGGGCTCACCGGCCTCGCCCCGATCGAACGGTACGGGATGACCGAGACGTTGATCACCATCAGCGCCCGGGCGGACGGGGAGCGCCGGGCGGGCTGGGTCGGCACCACCCTGCCGGGGGTGCTGGCCCGGCTCGTGGACGACGAGACGGGGACCGAGCTGCCCGCGGACGGGGAGAGCATCGGCGAGTTGCAGGTCCGCGGTGCCACCCTGTTCGACGGGTACCTGGGGCGCCCGGAGGTCACCGCCGCGTCGTTCACCGCGGACGGCTGGTTCCGCACCGGTGACGCCGCGGTCGTCGCCCCGGACGGCCACCACCGAATCGTCGGGCGCCGATCCACCGACCTCATCAAGAGCGGCGGTTACCGGGTAGGCGCGGGCGAGGTCGAGGCCGTACTGCTGGCCCACCCGGCCGTGCGCGAGGCCGCCGTCGTCGGGCTGCCGGACGACGACCTCGGGCAGCGCATCGCCGCCTTCGTCGTCGCCCCCGACCTGGCCGGTGCGGCGGGCGGGACACCGAGCGAGACGGCGAGCGAGGCGCTCATCGACTTCGTGGCACGGGAGCTGTCCATCCACAAGCGGCCCCGGGAGATCCACCTGGTGGCCGAGCTCCCCCGCAACTCGATGGGCAAGATCCGCAAGTCCGCCCTGGCTCCCCCGGAAACGCCCTGAGGGCAGGTCACGGCGTCGAGGAGAGCGGGTTCGAAGCGCTCACCTCACCGGGGCGGGAGGCCCTGCGGTCCCTGCTCGCCCGCGCTCTGGCGGGCTGACCGGCCCGGCGGGACCGGCCGGCAGGCCCGTGGCGAGGCCGCGG
>NZ_CDWWXB010000021.1:19135-28120 GCF_977971855.1 Frankia sp. CoWAU3
CCGCGGCCCGCACCGTGGAGATCCGGTGGGCGATGACCAGCAGTGCCCGCTCGGCGGCGATCCGGCTCATCGCGCGGGTGAGCGCCTGCTCGTTGACGCTGTCCAGCTGGGCCGTGGGCTCGTCCAGGAGCAGCACCGCGGGCTGAGCCAGCAGCGCGCGGGCGATCGCGACCCGCTGCCGTTCCCCGCCGGAGAGCAGGACACCATGATCACCGACCGGGGTCCGGAGCCGCTCGGGCAGCCGGTCGGTGAAGTCCCGCAGCCCCGCCGTGGCCAGGACCGCGGCGATCTGCTCCTCGGTCGCCTCCGGCGCCGCATAGGTGATGTTGTCCCGCAGGCTGCCGTGCAGCACCGGGGTGTTCTGCTCGACCAGCCCGACCCACCCCCGGGCGGTCGCGCGGGGCATCGCGCGGACGTCGTGGCCGGCGAAGAGGATCATTCCGGCGTCCGGCTCGTAGAAGCGCTCGACAAGCTCCAGGATGGTGGACTTGCCGGCACCGGACGGCCCGACCAGCGCGACGTGCCCGCGAGACGGCACCGTGAACGACACCCCGCGCAGCACCGGCGTCTGCGCGTAGCCGAACCAGACGTCACGGAACTCGATCGACGGCGCCCGCGGGTTCGGCGTCTCCCCTCGTGACGAGAACGAGGACGACACTCGCGACGAGGACAAGGGCGACAATGGTGCCGGCGGGCGCGTCCCGCCGGGGGCCACGACCGCGACGGTGCGCAGCGGACCGCGCACGGACTCGTCGTCGCCCTCCCGGGGCAGCGCGAACACCGCGTTGACCCGCGACAGCGCCCCCATCCCCCGCTGGATGGTCGCCGCCGCCTCGATGAGCTGCGACAACGGCATCACCAGGTAGGTGGCATACAGCAGGAAGGCGACCAGGCTGCCGAGCGAGGCCGAACCGCGCGCCACCAGGACCCCGCCGACCAGGAGAACGACCAGCACACTTCCCTGCACCGCGAGCTGCATCGCGGGGGCGATGATCGAGTCCAGCTTCGCCATCCGGAGGCCGGCCTGGTAGGCGGCCGCGGCGTGGTCGCCGATGCGCGCGGCCTCCCGCCCCTCGGCGCGGTTCGCCCGCACGGTACGGATCGCGGCGAGGGCGCGCTCCAGGTCGGCGGTCATGCCGCCGACGCTGGCCTGCCCACGTTCGGACACCGTCCTGATCCGGGACAGCGCGCCGAGTACCACGACCCCGGCCACCGCCACCACCCCGAGCACGAGCAGGAACAGCCAGGGGTTCAACCAGATCATCAGGGCGACGGCGCCGACGACGCCGATCACGCTGGTGACCAGGGCGGTGAAGCTGTACGCCACCGCCTCCCGCACCACGGTCGTGTCGGTGTTCGCACGGGAGATCAGATCCCCGATCCGCCGCGTGTCGAACACCCGCATGCGCAGCCGCAGCAGGTGGCCGATCAGGCTGGTGCGCAGGCCGAGCAGGACGCCCTGGCCGACGCGCTCGAGCAGGTAGTGCCCGGCGGTGTCGATCACCGCCTGGCCGGCGAACAGGCCCAGCAGCGCCCCGATGAGCCAGCCGGGAATACCCCCCGCCTGCGCGGCGTCGATCACCCGCATCACGAGCAGCGGTTGGAGCACCCCGACGGCGGTGCCAACCACGGTCAGCGCCGTGGCGATCGCCACCGCCCCGCGACGGCCGCGCAGCAGCGCCCAGAGTTCCGTGACGCCCCGCGACGCAGGCCCCCGGGCAGCTCCCCGGCCCTCCCCCTCAACGACGTACGCCCTCGTCACGAGGCACGCCCCTTCCCCGAAGCCCGCCACTCCCACGGAGCCCGCCCGCGCGACGCGGCCCGGTTCCCGTTCCCGGACCGACGCTGAGCAGCGGCCGCAGGTAGCCGGCCGGCATCGACTCCCCGACGATCACTCCGTCCGCCTCGACCCACGCGTGCGCGGCGAACGGCGCGATGGTGCGCACCCCCACACGCCACGTCGGGAACGTTCCGGTCAACCGGCACAGCAGGGCGGTCGCTATCGAGCGGGGAACACAGCCCCGCGCGCCGCGGCAGGTGAGGCTCACGGCTGTCACCGCCTGCCGGGCGGCGAGCGCGGTGTCATAGCCGGCCGGGCGGGCGCCCGCGCCCACCCCCGTGAGCACCCGGCAGATACGGGCCGGCGACTGGGTCGCGAGCACCCGCGCGATCCCCACGGCGACCAGCGCGCCGAGCCGACGAGCGAGGGACGGTTTCGCCTCCGGCCGCTCGACCACCATCGGCGCGGTCACCGGGCCTGCGTCCGGGGATCGCAGACCGCCTCGGTCTCGGGTGACCATCGGGACTCGGGCTCGGCCTCGATGAGGCCCACGTCCGCGAGTTGGGCAAGCAGACCCTCCACGTCGCGGCGCGCCGTCTCCGGGTCAACCTCGCTGGTCTCACACAGCCCGCGGACGGCGGCTGCCGTGTCGCCGCCGTCGAGCAGGATCCGCAGCACCAGATCACCCGAGGGGTTGAGGGTCCAGTATCGGCCGTTGTCGATATGGAGGAGAACCGCTCCGTACTGGGTCGGCGCCCGCACCACGTCAGGCCGCAACGTCACCATGATCACTCACTCCTCCGGTAGCTCAGTCAGGGCCCCGCCGGCTCGCGAGCACCCGCAGCCACGCGTCCGCCGCGAACGTCGGTCGCAGCGCCTGGTGGCGATGACCAGGTACGGACGAAGATCGGCACGCCTGGCGCAGCGCGTCCGGCTCGATCAGGCCGAGATCGGCCAACGGGCTGTCATCGCACAGCTTCACCAGGACGTCCTGACTGGCGCGCAGGCCCTGATCCTCCTCGGCGGCGGTATCCGCCTTGGTCTCGCGGCGCAGGCATTCCTGCGGCACCAGCCGGCGCATGGCCTCCTGCAGTAACGGTTTGTACTCCCACGGACCGGTGCGCTCTTCGGGCCGCACCGCCAGCGCCGCCCGGACCACCCGCTCGTCGAGGAAGGGTGCGGCGAGCGGCGGGCCGACCGGATCGGCGAGCTGGTCGAACAACCGGAACACCGCCGCGCCGGCGCGGATGGCGAAGAGATCGGCGTGGCCGTCCCGGGTCTCGGCCAGCGGCCGGGCGCGCCGGGCGGCCTCCGCGAACGCTCCGGTCAGCAGGTCGAGGGCCGTCGGCGTGAGCCAACCCGGGACCACAGGCGGAAAGGCCCAGTCGAGCGAGGCCAGGACGCCCGGGTGGGATCGGCCGGAACCGGCGGAACCGGCGGAACCGGCCGGACGGCGCGCGTGGCCGACCGTGGCGCGGCGGGCCTGGTCGAGCGCATCGGTCATGTCGGCGAGGCAGTCCCGGTAGCCGCGCGGCCGCATCATTCGCAGGCACGCCATCCACGGCCAGCCCTCCTGCGCTCGGTGTCCGCGCAGGTCGTGCAGCGCCCGCCGGGGCCGGCGGCGCAACAACCGGGGGAGGTAGGCGGGACAGCCGTAGGCGACCTCGTCACCACCGAACCCGGTGAGGTGCACCCGCGGCCCGTACAGCGCGACCCGGTCAAGACCCGCGCGCAGCTTCGCCCGGTCGCCGATGCCGACGAACGGCCGGTCGAGCGGTTCGTCGGCGTCGGCGATGCCGTCGTAAACGAGGGGAAGCCCGGCGGCGGGCAGGATCTCGCGCGTGACGCCAGGGAACGTGGCCGCGGCCCACGTGGCCCGCGCGGCGTCGTCGTCACCGGGATCGCGGGCAATCCCGGTGAGCGCGACCACGTCGGCGGGGCCGCGCGCGGCCAGGCAGCACACCGAGGTGGAGTTCAGTCCGCCCGACAGATCACAGCTCACCGTCCCGCCGCCGGCGACCCGCGCCGCCACGGCCTCGGCGAGAGCCGCCCGCAGGGTCGGCGCCCCCTCCGTGCGGGACCGCACCGGTGCCGGTCGACGCCACCACCGCAGGACGGTGGCCTTCTCGTCAGGGCCGACGAGAAGGTAGTGATCCGGGGGCAGCGCGTCGATCGACTCCCAGAGCACCAGGTCATCGAGCGGATGGGGCGGTGACGGGTCGAGCAGCGACAAAGCCAGCGCCGTCCGGTTCAGCGGGGCGCCCGTGAGCCGGGCGAGCACGTCGGCGCGGTTGGCGGCGACCAGGTGGCTGCCCAACCGGGCGGTGAAGACCCGCCGGGTTCCCGTCGGGCTGCCCTGGATGCGACGGTGGCTGTCGATCTCGGCGATCACGTGGTAGTCGCCGGCCACGACGCGCGCGAGGTCGAGAGCGTGCACGTCACGGGCCGAGAGAAGCAGCCGCAGGAGCTGTCGCGCGTTGGTCGCGGCACACCCGATCAGGGCCAGCCGCGAGCGCCCGGCGACGGCACTGACCATGGCATCGTCCGGCCAGTCGCCGACGATCCACGGCCGCCCGGAGGCATAGCGCAGCATGCGACGAGCCCCCGGCGGACGCACGACGGGATCACGGTCGGCCAGCACCAGAAACCAGCAGGACGGAATCGGGACCACCTCCACCCCGGCCGCCGTCACGCAAAACGCCGCCAGGAATAGTCACGCCCCCAGCCCCAGCGGCCGTTCGTCACTGCGGCGAAGCTGCCGGCATCTTCCAGTCGCGGGGGGAGGTAGATAGCCTTCATCGTCTTCTCCTCAGCGGTTTCCGCGCGCCCTCGCTCGGTGGCGTGCACCCCGGTGAGGTGCACCCCGGTGGCGATACACGGCGGCGCCGCGCGCGTGGCCCGGGCGCCGGCCGGCTGGTCCAGCCCGTATGGTTGAAATTCCCCCGCCGGGTTCACTGGCGGTTCAGCTGACTTCCGGCGCACGGCTCGGCAGGCACGGCCGTGGCATCAGGTGACCCACGAGTCCGGATTCAGTACATGCTGATGGGCACGCCGCAGTTCGACACCGGGCTCGATCCCGAGTTCGGTCACCAGCCGCCGGTAGACCGTCTGGTACTCGGCCAGTGCCTCGGCCCGCCGGCCGGTGTGTTCCAACGCAAGGATCAGCTGGGCCCAGAGACGTTCCCGGGTCGGATGTTCGACCGTGAGCGCCCGCAGGGTCGGCAGCACCCGGTCGTACTCGCCGAGGGCCAGGCGGGCGTCGATCAGGTCCTCGCACACCGCCCAGCGAGCCTCCTCCAGCCGGAGGACCTCCGCGCCCGCGATCTCCGCCGGGAGCTCGTCGAACGCGTCCCCCCGCCACAGCGCGAGGGCGCCTTCGAAAAACCCGGCAGCGCGTTCCGGCGAGCCGGCGCGCACGGCGGCGCGGCCCTGCTCGGCGGCCGATTCGAACCGCTTAGCGTCGATCTCACCGGACGCGACGACCAGGCGGTACTCCCCCGGCCGGCTCTCGATGCGTCCGGGGCCGTTCCCCCCGGCTCCGGACGTGTCCAGGGGCGGCCGGAGGGTGTGCCGCAGCTCCGAGAGATAAGTCTTGATGTTGCCCCCGGCGGAGCGCGGCGGGGCGTCCTGCCAGAGCGCGAGCCGCATCCCGTCCACACTCACCCACTGGCCGGCGTGCAGCAGCAGGGCCAGCAGCAGTATGCGCTTCTTGCGCTGGTCGATGCGGACCTGCTCGCCCGAGGATCGCCGCACCTCCAGCGGCCCCAGGACCGCGAACAGGAGACCGGCCCCGGTCACGGAGGATGCGTTCGGACTCGCCTCAGGTAGGTAGTCGTCGAGCATCGTGGCTCTCATCGATCGGGCCCCCGTTTCGGTTTTCCCGTGCGGGCCGGCTGGTCCCGTGCGGGCCGGTGCCGTCTCCCGGCCCGGTGCTGGCCCGGTGGCTGAATACCCCCACCTCACCCCGGGTAGTCATCCGGTGCGTGCGGATATCGAGCAGCGCCCTTGGGTGGGTCGGGAATACCGGCCGACGGCAGCGGAGCCCGGTCGGCGGGCCTCGATCAGAGTCAGATCCCGAGCTTCGCCCGCGTCTGCGGTCCGACGATCCCGTCAACCACCAGACCATGCTTCAGCTGGAAGTCCTTGACCATGTGGTTGGTCTGATACCCGAACTTCCCATCCACGCTGATCGGGTAGCCAAGGCTGGCGAGCCTCTTCTGGATCTGGTGGACGTCGAGACGGAACCCGAGGCCGACGGCCAGCGACGGGTAGCGGGCCGCGGGTGCCACCACGGCCGCACGCGCCGGGGCAGCCAGCGAGGAGTAGGAGATGTTCGTGAACCGCACGCCGCGCGAGACGGCGGCCGCCGCCGCCTGTCCCCGGGCCAGGTAGCGGTAATGCAGGCCGTTGGTGTAGGCGCTCCAGGCGGTGATGCCCTGGCCTTCACAGACCTTCTTCGCCGCCCCGGCGTTGACGGCCGGGTCGTAGAGGTTGCGGTTACCCACCCAGCCGGCGTGGGCCCGCATGTTGATCTGCCACAGGCCGCGCGAGTCCTCGCCGTAGGTGGCGTGGGCGTAGGGGTTGCCGCCGGACTCCGCAAGAGCCACCGCGACCCAGGTGGCCAGCGGAACGCCGCGGCAGTCGGGCAGTCCCGCGTTCGCGGCCGCGCTGGCGATCGTCACATCGGGGACCGTGGTGGCGGCCCGGGCCGGGCTCGCGGTGGCGAAAATGCCGGCGCCGGCGCCGATCACACCGACGGCGGCGACAACGGCGCCCCGGGTCTGGGTGGAACGTTTCCGATGCTTTCCCTTGGCCATTTCTTTGACATCTCATTTCGGTGTCGTCGAACACAGACGGGTGATCGAGGGGAGGGATGCCGCTCGAAGGAGGGCGAGCGGAGACGACCGCGCTGGAGAAGGGCAACACCCAGTGCCGGTCTCCCGGTACGCCGAGAGGACGTCCTGGGACGACCGGGGACGACCGATCGACGCGCCCTGGGGATTCCGGGCTCGATGGGCTGAACAGCACGGCAGGCGGCCGTGGTCATTCCGTTCCAGGCCTGACGGGCCCGGTGGGCGGCAGGGGTCAGCCGACCACAGACGACGAGGCCGGGTGGCTTTCAGCCGAGCTGGTGGTATGGCGCGTCAGCGCGATCGGCCGGTACGGGCACCGACCGGATGGCACGTTCTCGCGAAGACGTCAGGGCGAGAACGGCGCCCCGTATGGCGGGGACGCACCGCGGGTCGCGCCGAACGGCGTCACGGTCCAGAAGACCGGAGCCGAGCGTTCCTGAAACACAGGCAACGTCGAGTCCTTCCCGTACGCCTGCGAGGTTAGCTGTCGGGTTCGGGCCGGGAAGCCCGGCCGTTTCCGCGGCGTGCGCGTAACGGCTTAACCCCAAGGGCGGCACGCAACGAGCCACCCGGAGGAACGTGGTTCCCCCGCTTCTGCCCAAGATCTCTCGGAGGGAGCTGCGGACCGTGGACAGAACTCGGCGTCGGCCCGGAGCTGTTGATACCCCGCAACCGTAGCGAACTACAGACCGTAGTGACAAGTACGAGTTGTGCCGAATCTGGGCGCATGTTGGTCACGATGCGTGCATAACACTGCGATGCCGCAACTCTCGGACATCAATAGCAGCTACCGGTAGCGACGCAGATCACCCGTCACGACCGGATCTTGGCGATATGACCGGTCCGTCGAGACGGGGACCGGTGGCCACGAGGTCCGGTAGTCACCGGGACCGCCCGGCCGTCCGGCAGCCCAACCCGGCAACCCCCGGCAAGCCCGGCAAGCCCGGCAAGCCCGGCAAGCGGAAGCCTGGCCCGGGGGTCGGGTGGCGTGCGGACGGGTACGCAAACGCGAACGGCGCCGGCTTCGAGCCTGCGGCTCGAAGCCGGCGCCGTTGGAAAACGGACGATGCGGTACGGGACAGACGACTGACCCGCGGATTCGCGTGATTCACGCCGGCACCCGCCGAGGAAACACCTGCTGAGCGGTTGGGCCTCCCGCGAAGGCACACCCCCATCGGACCGGCACGCGGGCGCGCCCGGCACCGGGCGAGATCAGTCGACCGAACGGTCCCGCTGCCGTTGCCGTGGGGTCAGCCGCGGGACACGGAGGTTCTCGAGGAACAGCAGGATGTGCGCGCCGACCGCACGCCGGCCGGGGCCGGCGAGCACGCCATGCCCCCCGGGCAGCGACGCCAGCCGGGCCCGGCGCGCGGTCCGCGTCATCATGCGCGCCAGCGCAAGCGGGCTGACCTCGTCGCGCTCGGCATGGAGCAACAGGATCGGCAGGTCGGGAAGCGACCGTGGGATCGGTTGTCCCGGATCCTCGCCCGCGATCTTCCGGTACACCAGCGGCAGGTCGAGCAACACGAGGGCATCCGGCCGGACCGCTGGCGAACCGGCGCCGACCAACGCCCGCAGGGCCCCGCTGTCCGAACCCAGCAGGACGAACGGACCATCGGGGGGACACGCCTCACCAAGGGCGAGGACGGTGTCTCTCCCGTGGTCGAGAAACGTCACCTGATAGCCGTCGAGCGCGAGCCGGAAAGCTAGGCCCTCGAAATGTTCGGCGGATTCTCCACGACCGGGGAGAAGGACCACACTGGCTCTTCTCGAGTGGGTGGGATCACCACTGGGCCAGTAACGGGTTCCCGGCCCCCCACATATCCACGGGGGCGCGGACGAAAGTATGATGACGAAGCCAGGGACGACACAACATGCTCCGATCGAAAACCGTCCAGAGATGTACCCGGTACTGACCGGACATCGATACCGAGGCAGCTGGCGTCCACGCAGGCGATGACGATCTACAGACAGCCCCATCGAGCGACCGTGAATCAGGAGAACGCCAGAGAGAACACCGAGAGCGAGGGAAAGCCGAGGAGGCTAGTAAAGCACGTGAAGCGGCCGGGCCGGACAACCGGACGAGGCCACTCGCAGGAAGTCAATGTGGCCACGGACGACCAGGGGGGTCATCCGATCCACCGAGGAGAACATGACCATATTTTGCCTATCCGACGGCTACCTGTCAACATGGTCAACATTGTTACTCAGGTGTTTCACCCCATGTCCGTCCGAGGATACGTAACCGTAGCCACCGGTCGTGACCGGTGGCCGCGCATCATGTGCCGCGCGCCGCCGCACAGCCGGACGCCGGGGCGGAGTCGGGTGACCGCCGGCTGCGCCCCGGCGCCG
>NZ_CDWWXB010000021.1:28246-30701 GCF_977971855.1 Frankia sp. CoWAU3
CGGCGCCCACCATCGTGTTGCAGCTCTCCGCGCAGGACCGGCATGCGCCGGCGAGCTTGGCGAGCTGCTGATCCTGCGGCATCCTCTCGCATATCTCAGCGCACATCACGCAGATCCGCGCGCACATCGCGCACATTTCCCCGTGCATCGGCGACATCCGGCACATCATGTCGGCGCAGGTCCTGGTGACGGCCGCGCAGTCCATCATCAGCCGCATGTTCGCCGGCTCCATCATGGCGCCCGGCATGTCCATGCAGTAGGAGATCGTCTCCTCGCACAGAGCCGAGCAGGACATACACTCCTCGATGGCCTTCCGCATGTTCTTATTGATCATTTCAGCGTGCTGCATGAGAACCCTCCAGGCGTTGGAGACGCGGCACCCCGTACCAGCGAATGGCCCGGACCACCTGACGGCAGCCGGCAGCGGGGCCCCTACGACGATAGCTTTCAGGGGCCGATCCGCATCTCGGTCAATCGCCGTCCCAGAGCGGATCCGACGAAATCCCGCGAGCCATACTAAGGGTATTTCTTTTTATATTTCGTGAACATTCCGGAAAACCGGAGAGTCAGCCGGGCTGCGACGCCGCGGGCCACTCGGGAGCGATTCTCGGCACCTCTTCCATCACCATGGTGGGGCGGACCAGGTTCCCGGGCAGCCGCGGGTGGGGCAGCACCGCGCGACCGCCAAGGAACACTCCGCTCACAGCGCCCGGCCGCTCGAAGATCGACAGGTCCCCGGGGTCCGCGTCGAGCAGGATCGCGTCGAAGGCGGAGCCGACGGCGATGCGGCCGGCTCCCTCACCCAGTCCGAAGAGCCGGGCTCCGGTCGCGGTCGCGGCGAGCAGCGCCTCGGGTGGGGTGAGCCCGGCATGGCGCAGCCGGCTGATCTCGGCCAGGTTCGTGCCGTGCCGGGTGCGGTGCCGGGCGTCGCTGCCGAGCGCGATCGGCACCCCCGCCGCGCGAGCGACCGCGATCGTGCCGGCCAGCGCGGCCTCGGTGGCCTCGGCTCGGTCCACCGCCCAGCCCGGCAGCACTCCGGTGGCCGCCAGCGCCGCCAGGTCCTGGTAGGGCGACAGGGTGGGGACGAGCGTCACCCCGGCGGCCGCCACGGGCTCGGTGAGCCCGATGCCGTGCTCGATGGAACGCGCCCCGGCGGCGACCGCGGCCTCGATCGACCGCTCGCCCAAGGCGTGCATCATCACCGGACGTCCGTACCGCCGGGCCTCCGCGACGGCGGCCGCAAGCTCCACCGGGCTGAACTGCGGCTCGGGCTGCCCCGGCCGGGCGGACATCACCCCGCCGCTCGCGTAGATCATGATCCAGTCCGCACCCGCCCGCAGAATGCCCCGCACCGAGGCCGGCAGGCTGCCCGCCTCGGTAACGGTATGCGGGGGCCGGCCGGGATAGTCCGGCATGAGAACATCTTCGGCCGACTCCAGCCCGGGACCGATGATCGCCCCGTCACCGTGCCGCCCGGACCGGCTCAGCCCGACGACGGACACGGCGAGCCGAGGTCCGGGCACGGTGCCCGCGCTGACCGCGTCCCGGATGCCGGCGTCGGCGCCGCCGGCATCCCGCAGGTGTGTGACACCGGCAGCCAACGACGCCCGCAACGCGGCGGCGGTCTGCAGGACTCGGGTGGACAGCGACGCCGTCGCCAGCTCGAACGGATCATAGGTGGACTGCGCGACGTGAGCGTGGCAGTCGACGATCCCTGGCATCAGCCACAGGTTGTGGGCATCAACGTCGACGGCGTCCCGGTCAAGACCGAGTCGCGTGCCGACCGCATGGATGACCCCGCCGCCGACGGCGACGTCGGTCGGCTCACCGAAGCGCCCGGTCCTGTCGAGGACGTGCACCCCCCGCAGGACGAAGGCCTCGGCCGCCTCTGATCGTCCGGGCACCGTCGACCGCCCGGACTCGGGACGCCCGGACTCGGACTGTTCCGTCGCGGTGGATCGCCCGTGCGCCGGAGGCTGCTCCGGAGTCAGGGATTGTTCCGATGATGCCGGGGGATCGGTCATGACCAGCGCCGTTCCTGCCGTTGACGACGACCTCCAACGCCTCGTTCCGGCCGGATCGAGCATCGACCGACAAACGCGCGGAGGTGGATGTCAGATCGAAGGTCGAGGCCGGGGTGCGGGAGGTCCGGATGTTCCGGAGGTCATCCGGATGTCAACGGAGACAGGCCGCCGTGTTGACGCGGCAGGTGTCGATGTGACGGCGATGAGTGAGTTCGACCGCGCGGCCACCCGGCCGAGGCCACGGCGTTACCGTGATCCCGCACCGGTCGTCCGACACGACGTCTCCTTCACTCGGCCCCGGATGACCGCGCTCAATATCATCTATCATACTCCCCCGTAATCACCGGTCCCGGATGACGCAAAGGGTCGAGGGACGAGCCGGCCAGGTCCGCTCACTGAGCCTTTCCGCGTAACAGCCCGTGACGTTTAGC
>NZ_CDWWXB010000022.1:0-12470 GCF_977971855.1 Frankia sp. CoWAU3
GGCTCGGCTGATGCGATCGGAGCTTCGGGTATCGCGCTGTTCTTGTCGAAGCGGTGCCCGCGTGATGCGGCGGCACGGTTTCCGAGGGCGCGGGGCGGCTGTAGCACGGTCATCGGATGGCACCTCTCCGGGGCAGGGTTTCGGTCTCCGGGTGAGCTGGTCGGTTCTGACGGTGTGATGTGGCTGTGCCGTGGCGAGGGTGGGTTCTGCGGGCACCCGCCCCGGTGAGGGGCGGTAGCCCGTCGTTGCGATCTGGGCTGGTCAGGGCGATTTCGTAATCCGGCCCGGTTTCGGGCGCGGTTCCGTCCGGAACACCGTGCATTACCACGAAGGCGGCACATGTGCTCAGTCGAGCAGCTGAACGGACTAGCTGAATGATAATACGCGCGCCATTGGGGCCCGGTGTCCGACGTGAACGAAGCGTGGTCTCTCGGGGGATTGTACCGGATGGCGCGCGGTGCACTACCCGTTCGCCGCGTGTTCCGGCGCATTAGCCGCGTTCCGGTGCATTGGCAATGAAGCTCTGGTGGTCCGAGTGTGGTCGGGGGAACGGGCGTAGGCTTAAGGGCAAATTTAAGACACTTATACCGTTGTATGTAATATGCCTGCTTCGGTGAGCCGCCGTCGGAGGCCGACGTCTGCCGTGCTCCGGGCTGATCGTGCCTCCCAGCGGTCGTACGACGGTCGTACGGTGAACGAGTGAGCCTGTTCGACGCCGATCTCTCCGATGGTGCCGGGGCTGGTGCCGGGGCGTCCGACGCGTCGGAGGCCGGGACGGCGTCCCGCTCCGCCTCGGGGTTCGCCGCTCCCCGGGATCGGCGTGGTGGCGGTCCGGGGGTGGGCCGCGCGGCTCCGCTCGCCGCCCGGCTGCGGCCACGGACCCTGGACGAGGTCGTGGGCCAGCGGCATCTACTCGGGCCGGGAAGCCCGCTGCGCCGGCTGGTCGAGGGGGGCGCAACCACCTCGGTCGTGCTGTGGGGACCGCCCGGCACCGGCAAGACCACACTGGCGCACATCGTGTCGAGGGCGACCGGGCGACGCTTCCGGGAGTTGTCCGCGGTCACCGCCGGCGTGAAGGATGTCCGCGCCGTCATCGACGAGGCTCGCGAGACGCTGTCAACGTCCGGTGCGCGCACGGTGCTGTTCATCGACGAGGTGCACCGGTTCACCCGGACGCAGCAGGACGCGCTGCTGCCCTCGGTCGAGCGCGGCTGGGTCACTCTGGTCGCCGCCACCACCGAGAACCCCTTCTTCTCCGTGGTCAGCCCCCTGCTGTCCCGGTCGTTGCTGCTGACGCTGGAGCCGCTGACCGACGACGACATCCGCGGGGTGCTGGCCCGGGCGCTGCGCGACCCGCGGGGGTACGACGGGCGGCTGTCGGTGTCCGACGAGGCCCGCGAGCACGTGGTCCGCCTTGCCGGAGGTGACGCCCGCCGGGCCCTCACCACCCTGGAGGCCGGGGCCGAGGCGCTGCTCGAAGCCCATGAGTGCGAGTCCGGACCGGGTGGGAAGGCCGGAGCGGGTGCCGATGCCGGGGCAGACGCCGAGGCGTTCGTCAACCCGCGGCCACGGCTCGATCTCGACCTGCTGGAGCGGGCCGTCAACCGGGCCGCAGTGCGCTACGACCGGTCCGGGGACCAGCACTACGACGTGATCAGTGCCTTCATCAAGTCGATGCGGGGCGGCGACGTCGACGCGGCCCTCCACTACCTTGCGCGGATGCTGGAGGCCGGCGAGGATCCCCGGTTCGTCGCCCGGAGGATGATCATCCTTGCCAGTGAGGATATTGGCATGGCCGATCCGGGCGCGCTCGGTGTCGCGGTCGCGGCCAGCCAGGCGCTGGAGTTCGTTGGCCTGCCCGAGGCCCGCCTGGCGCTCGCGCAGGCGGTCATCCACCTGGCGCTGGCGCCCAAGTCGAACGCGGTGATCCGGGCGATCGACGCCGCCACCTCGGATGTTCGTGCCGGGCGGGCCGGACCGGTGCCCGCGCATCTGCGCGACGCCCACTACCGCGGCGCGCGGCGGGTCGGCCACGGCGCGGGCTACCGGTACCCGCACGACGCCCCCGGCAACGTCGTGCGTCAGCAGTACCCGCCGGACGGGCTGACCTCGACCGACTACTACCAGCCGAGCGGTAACGGCTTCGAGCGCCGCGCGGCCGATCGGGTCCATGAGCTGCGTGGCGTCGTGCGCGGTGACCCACCGCCGTCCCCGGGCTCGTCCTCACCGTTCTCCTCGCCGTCCTGACTCCTCTCGTGGGGGCTACCCGTGGCCCCGGTAGCCGTCTCGGTAAGGTCACTCCAGGAGCGTCGGCTGGGTGGCGCCCGCGGCACGGCGGATCGAATCGGGTGGGGTGGGACCGGCCCAACGACGATGGAGGCAGGAGCACATATGTCCGGTGGTGCGGTCGCGGGCCTGATCGCGTCGGGCGCGTTCGCGGTGCTCGTCCTCTTCGGCTGTTACGTCCTGCTCAAGCTTGGCAAGATTTTCGATGAGGCCGCGGCCCGGGTACGTCAGACCGGTCTCGCCCTCGACGAGGGAACCGCCCGGGTCAGGCAGGCCGGCGCGACGGTCGACGAGGTCAATCTGGCGCTCTCGCATGTCAACAAGGAACTCGACCGGGTCGACGCGATCACGGCGAACGTGCAGTCGATCACGACCAACGTCTCCTCGCTGACGTCGTTGTTCGCGGCGACGCTCGGCGGCCCGATGGTGCGCGTCGCGGCGTTCAGCTACGGCGTGCGCAAGGCGGCGGCCAAGCGGACCCGCTCGGAGGTCGAGTCCCGGGTGACGGCCCAGATGAAGGCCGAGAAGGCGGCGCGGCGGCAGGCCGGGCGCGGCGGCTCGCAGCCCGCGGGCGAGAAGACCCCGTCGGTGTCCACGGCCGCCGGCGCGGCGGGCGGGCGTAGGGGAGACCGGTAGATGTCGAGGATCTTCTATCTCGCTTTCGGGGCGGCGGCCGGCGTCGTGGTGGTGCGCCAGGTGGCTAAGGCCGCAGCCTCCCTGACGCCGACGAGTCTGGCCGGCTCTCTCGTACAGTCAGTACAGGAGTTCCTCGCGGACGTGCGCGAGGCCGCGGCCGAGCGGGAGGAGGAGATCCGTGTCGCGCTCGGCCTCGACGGTGATCCGGACGAAGCAGACCGAGGCGACGAAGCAGACCGAGGCGACGCGGTCGGGGCTGCCCCGCTCCGGGACGCCGCGGCGCAGGTCGCCGGCTCCGGCGCGCCGCGCTACCCCGCTGGCCTCGACGACGCCGAACGCACGATGCGGCTCGTCCCCGGCGCCCGGCGGCCCTGAGGACTCCCTCGCCCGCGGGCCGGGGGCACCCGCCCTCACCGCAGCCCGGAAGGCGCGCCCGACCACAGCACGCCACCCCGGGATGTCGAACCTCTTCCCACGAAGTCTGGACGACGTGAACCCGATGGACACGGCCGAGATCCGTAGCCGCTTTCTCAACCACTTCGCCCGGCGCGGGCACACCGTCGTCCCGAGCGCCTCACTGGTGGCCCAGGATCCGACGTTGCTGCTGGTCAACGCCGGCATGGTGCCGTTCAAGCCCTATTTTCTCGGGGATCTCCCGGCGCCGTGGCCGCGGGCGGCCAGCGTGCAGAAATGCGTCCGGACGGTCGACATCGAGAATGTCGGGCACACCGCGCGGCACGCCTCCTTCTTCCAGATGTGCGGCAACTTCTCGTTCGGCGACTATTTCAAGGCCGAGGCGATCCCGTTCGCCTTCGAGCTGCTCACCGAAGGGTTCGGCTTCAAGGCCGACGACCTGTGGGCGACGGTCTACCTCGACGACGACGAGGCCGAGGGGATCTGGCGCGAGCTGCTGCCCGCCGAGCGCATCCAGCGCCGCGGCAAGGAGGACAACTTCTGGTCGATGGGCGTGCCCGGGCCGTGCGGGCCGTGCAGCGAGATCTACTTCGACCGCGGCTGCGCCTATGGCCGTGAGGGCGGTCCGATCGCGGACGAGGAGCGCTATCTCGAGGTCTGGAACCTCGTCTTCATGCAGTACGAGCGGGGCGAGGGCGCTGGGTACGACTATCCGATCGAGCGTGAGCTGCCGGCCCGCAACATCGACACCGGGATGGGCCTGGAGCGGATGGCGACCATCCTCCAGGGTGTCGACAACCTCTACGAGATCGACATCTCCCGGCCGGTGCTCGACGCCGCCGGCCGGCTGACCGGGCGGCGCTACGGCGCGGACCCCGCCGATGACGTGCGGTTGCGAGTGATCGCCGACCACACCCGCACCGCCGCGATGCTGATCTCCGACGGCGTCGTCCCCTCCAACGAGGGGCGCGGCTACGTGCTGCGCCGCATGCTGCGCCGGGCGATCCGTAACGCCCGGTTGCTCGGCGCCCACGAGCCGGTGATGAGCGAGCTGTTCGCGGTCGTCGGGTCGGCGATGGGGACGATCTACCCCGAACTGCTCGACAACGCCGAGACGATCACCGGGGTCGCCGTCGCGGAGGAGCAGACGTTCGCCGAGACGCTGCGTACCGGTACCACGATCTTCGACACCGCGGCGCGCCAGGCCCGATCCCTGGGCTCGACCACGCTGGGCGGCGAGGCAGCCTTCAAGCTGCACGACACCTACGGCTTCCCGATCGACCTGACACTGGAGATGGCCGCTGAGGCGGGCCTTTCCGTTGACGAGGCGGGTTTCCACCGGCTGATGGACCGCCAGCGGCAGGCGGCGAAGGCGGACCGGGCCGCGCGGCGGATCGGCAACGTCGATTTGTCCGCGTTCCGGCCGATCCTGGCCCGTTCCGGCCCAACGACCTTCACCGGGTACGAGGAGCTCAGCCGGACCTCCGGCGTGGTGGGCCTCGTCGGCATCGCCGACGGCGCGGGGCTGGCGGCGGCGGGGGAGGGCACTGAGGTCGGGGTCGTGCTCGACGCGACCCCCTTCTACGCCGAGAGCGGCGGCCAGGAGCCCGACCTCGGTCGGCTGCGTTTCGACGGCGGCGAGGTCGAGGTGCTCGACGTCCAGCGGCCCGTGCCCGACCTGGTCCTGCACCGGGTGCGGGTGCTCGGCGGCGAACTGCGGCTCGGCGCGGAGGTGTTCGCGGAGGTGGATGCCGATCGTCGCCGCGCGGTGTCCCGGTCGCACACCGCCACCCATCTCGTGCACACCGCGTTCCGTCGCGCGCTGGGCGAGGGTGCGACCCAGGCCGGTTCGCTGAACTCCCCGGGCCGGCTGCGGTTCGACTTCCACGCCCTCGGCGCGGTGCTGCCGTCGGTGCTCGCCGACGTCGAGGACGAGATCAACGAGGTTGCCCTGCGTGACCTGCCGGTGCGGGCTTTCGTAACCACGCAGGAGGAGGCCCGCCGGCTTGGCGCGATGGCGCTGTTCGGCGAGAAGTACGGCGACGCCGTACGGGTCGTCGACGTGGGCGACTACGCCCGCGAGCTGTGCGGTGGCACGCACGTCGCGAGCTCCGCGCAGCTCGGCGCGGTGAAGCTGCTGTCGGAGGCGTCGATCTCCGCGGGCACCCGCCGAGTTGAGGGGCTGGTCGGCCTCGACGCCTTCCGCTACCTGGCGCGCGAGCATCTCCTGGTGTCGCAGCTGTCCAGCGCGCTGAAGGCCCGTCCGGATGAGCTGGTGGACCGGGTCACCGACATCGTCGGCCGGCTGCGCGACGCCGAGCGGGAGCTGGAACGACTGCGGGCCGCCGCGGTGCTCGCCGGGGCCGGGGCGCTGGCCGAGGGTGCCGAGGAGGTGGCTGGCGTCGCCGTGGTCACCGCCGAGGTGCCCGCCGGCACCGCCCCCGACGACGTGCGGCTGCTGGCGCTGGACGTGCGTGGGCGGCTGGCGGGGCGGCCCGCCGTCGTCGCCGTGGCCAAGGCCGACGGGTCGTCGATCGTCGTGGTGACCGACGACGCCGCGCGCGGCCGGGGGCTGCGCGCCGGTGACCTGGTGCGGCAGTCCTGGGCGAGCCTGGGTGGCAAGGGCGGCGGCAAGCCGGACGTGGCCCAGGGCGGCGGGGGGAACCCACAGCTGGTGCCGGCGGTGTTCGCCAGGCTGCGGGGGCTGGTGGCCGAGCACGCCTCGCGGTGAGCGGCTCGGGCTCCCGGCCCGGGGATTCCCGGCCCGGGGTGCGGATCGGGGTCGATGTCGGCTCGGTGCGGGTCGGGGTCGCCGCGAGCGACCCGGGCGGCGTGCTCGCGGTTCCGGTGACTACCCTGGCCAGGGACAGGCGGGGCAATGCGGACATAGATCAGCTCGTCCTCATCGTCCGGGAGCGGCAGGCTGTAGAGGTCGTGGTCGGCCTGCCCAGACAGATGTCCGGGCAGGAAGGCCGGGCGGTCCGGCTGGTGCGGCAGTACGCCGAGGTACTCGCCGAGCGGATCGCACCCGTCCCCGTGCGTTTTGTGGACGAGCGGCTCACCACGGTTGCGGCTCATCGCAGGATGGCCGAGCGTGGCGTTCGTTCGCGTGCCCGCCGGAGTCTCGTGGATCAGGAGGCAGCCGTGCAGATCCTGCAGCACGACCTGGACAGCCGCCGGGGGAGCGCCGCGCCCGGCGTGATCGGGTGTGCCGCCCCGGCCGCGGGTCCGGACGGCGTGGTCCGGGCTCCGAGAGACGGCCCCCGGGCTCCGGACGGTGTTGTCCCGCCGTCGGACGAGAGGTGACCGGCGGCGACCTCGACGAGATGCTCGACGAGGACCCCTACTCGCGTCGCCGTCGGGCCCGCCAGCGCGGTGATCGTTACTCGGATGAACACTACGCCGATGATCAGTACCCGGACGACCGTGCCGGGGTCGACTGGGACCACCGCGCCTGGGACGACGGCGGCGGCTGGGACGAGCCCGGTCCCGACGGCGGCCGGCGCGGTCGCGCGCTGCCGAAGATCATCGCGGTGCTTGTCGTGGTCGCCGCCCTGCTGGGACTGGGGATCTACGGGGTGGGGAAGGTCGTCGGGCACATCTCGGCTGGCGAGCCCGCCGACTACTCCGGCTCCGGCGAGGGCATCGCGATGGTCCAGATCCCGGCCGGGGCGAGTACCCGGGAGATCGCCGGGGAGCTGCACGACGCGAACGTGACCGCGAGTGTCGCCGCGTTCGTCAAGGCCGCCACCGCGAATCCGGAGTCGCTGGGCATCCAGCCGGGCACCTACCGTCTGCACACCAGGATGAGCGCCGCCGCGGCGCTCGAGGCCCTGCTCGACCCTGCCTCGTCCGCGCCGTTCAAGTTCGTCATCAAAGAGGGCATGACCGTCCGTGAGGTCCTCACGGCACTGCATGAACGCCTCCCGGGCACGTCGATGGCGGACCTGGAGGCGATCGCGAAGAACCCCGCCCAGCTGGGCCTGCCGTCCTACGCGCCGCCGAACCTGCTGGAAGGCTATCTCTTCCCGTCTAGCTACGACCTCGTGCCCGGGGCCACGCCCAAGCAGTTGCTGCGCTCCTTCGTCGACCGCTTCAAGCGGGAGACCGCGGCGATCGATCTGGAGGGCAGGGCCGCCGCGCTCGGGGTCCCGCCGAAGGACATCGTCACCATCGCCTCGATCATCGAGAAGGAGGTGGCCAACCGCGACGAGGGTCCGAAGGTGGCCCGGGTGATCTACAATCGGCTCAGGGACACATCGGGAAGATTTGGCCGGCTCGACATGGACTCGACCACCCGCTACGCCACGGACGGGTACGAGGGGCCGTTGACCAAGGAACAACTCGCCCAGAACAACCCGTACAACACGCGGGCCGTGAAAGGGTTGCCGCCGGGCGCAATCTCCAACCCCGGCGTCTGGGCGCTGCGGTCGGCACTGGAACCGGCCGACGGATCGTGGTTCTATTTCGTCTCCATGCCGCAGAGCAAGGTGACGGTCTTCGCCACCACGGAGCGGGAGTGGGAGCAGGCAGAGGCCCAGTACCGGCGTGAAGGAGGTCGTGAGTAGTGCGAGGGAAGCCGCGAGCATGAGGCCCGCAAGCATGAGGAGGGCCCGGTAGTGCCGGAGATCGTTCCCGCCGGCACTACCCCGGCCCGCCGTCGGCCCCCTGAGTGCCGTCGTCGGCCCGTGGAAGCGCCGGCGACCGTCGCGGCCACCGCGCCGCCGTCGGGCCCCACCCGCGCCGCCGTGCTCGGGGCACCGGTGGACCATTCGCTCTCCCCGCTGCTGCATGCCGCCGCCTACGCCAAGCTCGGTCTCGCGGTGACGTACACCGCCGTGCACTGCGACGAGACCGGGCTCGCCGCGATGCTCACCCGGGTCCGCACGGATCCGGGCTGGGTCGGGCTGTCCCTGACCATGCCGCTCAAGACCGTCGCGCTCGACCTGCTCGACGAGGTGGACGCGACGGCGGCGGTCATCGGCGCCGTCAACACGGTCGTCGTCGGGCCCGCCGGCCGGTTGCGTGGCTACAACACCGACGTGGACGGCATCGGCATGGCGCTGCGCCGGGTGATGCGCGGCGCGGTCCCAGGCCAGCCGCTCGTACTCGGTGCCGGTGGCACGGCCCGCGCCGCGGTCGCGGCGGTCGCCGCGGCGGGCTGCACCCGCCTCGGCGTCGTCGCCCGCCGGCCCGCCGCCGTGGCGGAGGTGGCGGAGATCGGGTCGCGGCTGGGCGTCGAGGTCACCGCGCTGCCCTGGGATCTGCTGGCCGCAGGCCTGCCGGCCGGCCCGGATCTGGTCATCTCCACCACGCCCGCCGGCGCGACCGACGGGCTCGCCACCGGACCGTGGCCGCCAGCCTGTCAGCTCGTAGAACTGCTCTATCATCCCTGGCCCACGGCGCTGGCCGCCGCGGCCTACCGGGCCGGTGCCCGGGTCGCAGGTGGCCTGGAGATCCTCGCCGCCCAGGCCGTGGGGCAGGTCGAGCACTTCACCGGGCAGGTGGTTCCCACCAGCGTTCTGCTGGCCGCGGGTCAGGCCGCGCTGGACGAGCGGACGCGGGGGAACAGGCCCCCGGCGGTGCCGGTCGGCGCGCCGGCCGGCCACGGTCTCGCGGGGAGCGGTCCCCGCGGCCGCGGTGGACCTGCCGGCGGATAGCGGTGCCGGGAGTGGTGCCGGGCGGCGCGCTCAGCACGTTGATCGCCCTTCCTGTGCTCGCCGCCCTGCCGTTCGGTCGCCGGATCGTGGCCGGCGTGCCGGCGCTGCCCGGGCAGGCCCCGCACCGGGAGGCGCCCGGGGCGGCGGCGCTCGGTGCCGTGACGGTGCTGGTCGCCGCGGCCGTGACCGTCGCCCTGCACGATCATCCGAGCTGGTTGCCGGCCTATGTGTATCTGGCGGTCGTCGGGGTCTGGCTGGCCGTGATCGATCTTCGGGTGCACCGCCTGCCCGACCATCTGGTACTGCCGTCCTATCCGGTGCTCGCCGGGCTGTTCGGCCTCGCCGCGCTGCTCACCGGCGAGCCCGGCCGTCTGTTGCGCGCCGGGATGGCCGCGGCTGCCGTCTGGGTGATCTTCCTGGGGGTACATTGCCTGCCGAGGGCGGGGCTCGGGCGCGGGGACGTCAAGGTGTCCGGCCTGCTGGGCGGTGCGCTGGGCTGGCTCGGCTGGCCGAGTGTGGTGTTCGGGCTGTTCGCCGGCATCGTCCTCGGGGGGCTCTGGGCGAGCGCGCTGCTCGTGGCGGGCCGGGTCGGCCGGCATGACCGCATCGCCTACGGTCCCTTTCTGCTCGCCGGGACGCTGCTCGCCGTCCTCGGTCGCGCCGGCTGATCTCGGTCGTCCTACTTGATCCTGATAGTTCCGTTTGATTCCGGTTGTCCTGCCTGATCGCGGTCGTGACAGGGGCGGTGAGCGTGAAAGACTGGGGTCATGGTGCGTTGGCTGACGGCGGGGGAGTCCCATGGTCCCGCCCTGGTGGCGACGGTCGAGGGGCTGCCCGCCGGGATCCGGATGACCAGTTCCGACATCTCCGCCGAGCTGGCCCGCCGCCGGCTCGGGTACGGTCGCGGCGCGCGGATGAGCTTCGAGCGTGACGAGGTCGAGCTGCTCGGTGGAGTCCGCCACGGCGTCACCCTCGGCGGCCCGGTCAGCGTGGTCGTCCGCAACACCGAGTGGCCCAAGTGGGAGCGGGTCATGTCGCCCGACCCGGTCGATCCGGCGGCGCTGGCGGGCCTGGGCCGCGCAGCCCCGCTGACCCGGCCCCGGCCCGGCCACGCCGATCTCGCCGGCATGCAGAAGTACGGGTTCGACGACGCCCGGCCCGTGCTGGAGCGCGCCAGCGCCCGGGAGACCGCCGCGCGGGTCGCGCTCGGCACCGCGGCCAAGGCACTGCTGCGGCAGGCCTACGGCATCCAGGTGATCTCGCATGTCGTCGCGATCGGCGCGGTCGAGGTGCCCCCGGGGGTGCCCGCCCCGACGTCGCTGGCGGCGGTGGACGCGGACCCGGTCCGCTGTGCCGACCAGGCGACCAGCGTGCGGATGGTCGCCGAGATCGACGCGGCCCACGCCGACGCGGACACCCTCGGCGGCATCGTCGAGGTGCTGGCGTACGGCTGCCCGCCCGGGCTCGGCAGCTACGTGCACGGCGACCGGCGCATCGACGCCCGGATCGCGGGCGAGCTGATGGGCATTCAGGCGGTCAAGGGCGTCGAGTTCGGGGACGGTTTCACCACCGCGCGGCGGCGGGGTTCCGGGGCGCACGACGAGATCGAGCCGGCCGGTGCCGGCAGCCGGCGGGTGCGGCGGGCGACTGACCGGGCCGGCGGGGTCGAGGGCGGCATGACCACGGGCGAGCCGTTGCGCGTGCGGGTGGCGATGAAGCCGATCTCCTCGCTGACCAGGCCGTTGTCCACGGTGGACGTGTCCACCGGCGAGGCGGCGGTCGCGATCAACCAGCGGTCCGACGTGTGCGCGGTGCCCGCGGCCGGGGTGGTGACGGAGGCGATGGTCGCCCTCGTGCTCGCCGACGCGGCGCTGGAGAAGTTCGGGGGGGACTCGGTGGAGGAGACCCGGCGCAATTACGAGGGGTACCTGAAGTCCCTGGTCATCCGCTGATCGGCGGCGGAAATCGGCAGGCGGCGAAGACAGAGGATCATCGTGGGGGAGCCGGCGACGGACGCGTGGACGGGGCCGATGGTGGTGCTGGTCGGAGCGCCCGGAGCGGGGAAGACGACGGTGGGCACCCAGCTGGCGTGGCGGTGGGGGGTGGGTTTCCGCGACACCGACGCCGACATCGAGGCGGCGCTCGGCACCACCGTCGCGGACATCTTTCTCGATCATGGTGAGGAGTACTTCCGGCTGGCCGAGCGCCGGGCGGTGGCGGCCGCGCTCGCGGATCACCGGGGGGTCCTGGCCCTCGGCGGGGGAGCGGTGCTCGACGCCGAGACCCGGACCCTGCTGGCCGGGCACCGGGTCGTCTATCTTGAGGTGGGAGTTTCCGACGCGGTGCGGCGGGTGGGCCTCGCCCGGGACCGTCCACTGCTGGTCGAGGGGCCCCGCACGCGGCTCGCAGCCCTGCTCAGGGCGCGCCGGCCGCTCTACGCCGAGGTGGCGACGGTGGTGATCGACACCGCGGGGCACGAGCCGGACGAGGTGACCGACCTGGTGGCGGCGGCCCTGGGCCCGCTGCTCGCGGCGGGCAGCGAACCGGGCGAGGCGGCGGACGCCGCAGGGGGCAAACGGTGAGTATGCAGGTGAAGGCCTCCGGCATCGTGCGGATCCCGGTACGGCCGGGCGGCGGGCGTCCCTACGACGTCGTGCTCGGGGTGGGCCTGCTCGGCGAGCTCGCCGAGACCGTCGTCGGGCGGACCCGCGCCGCGGTGATCCATCCCGGGGCGTTGCGGGCCACCGCGGACGCCGTCGTCGCCGACCTGCGGGAGAACGCGGGCGTGGAGGCGCACGCCATCGAGGTGCCCGACGGCGAGGAGGCCAAGCAGCTGCGGATTGCCGGCTTCTGCTGGGACGTGCTCGGCCGGATCGGCTTCACCCGGGACGACATGGTGATCGGCCTCGGCGGCGGCACCGTGACGGACCTGGCCGGGTTCGTCGCCGCGAGCTGGCTGCGCGGGGTGGACGTCGTCCAGGTGCCGACCACCGTGCTCGGCATGGTCGACGCGGCGGTCGGCGGGAAGACCGGCATCGACATCGACGCGGGCAAGAACCTGGTCGGGGCCTTCCACCAGCCGCTCGGCGTGCTGTGCGATCTGGCGGCGCTGGAGTCTCTGCCGGCCGTCGAGGTACGCGCCGGGCTCGCCGAGGTCGTCAAGACCGGTTTCATCGCCGACGCGGCGATCCTCGATCTGCTCGACGCCGATCCGACCGGCGCCGCGCATCTGCCCGAGCTGATCGAGCGGTCCATCCGGGTCAAGGCCGAGGTGGTCTCCGGCGATCCGCGGGAGGACGGCCGGCGGGAGATCCTCAACTATGGTCACACCCTCGGTCACGCCATCGAGAAGGTCGAGCACTTCAGCTGGCGGCACGGCGCGGCGATCTCGGTGGGCATGGTGTTTGCGGCGGAGCTGTCCCGGCTCGTCGTCGGCCTCGACGACGCCACCGCCGACCGGCACCGTGAGCTGCT
>NZ_CDWWXB010000022.1:12803-15693 GCF_977971855.1 Frankia sp. CoWAU3
GACAAGAAGGCGCGGGGACGGCGGATGCGTTTCGTCGGCCTCGAGGCGCAGGGCTGCACCGTCATCCTGGACAATCCGGACGCTGGCCTGCTGATCGCGGCGTTCACCACTGTCGCCGAGGGTCGGTAGACTCGTCGCGGCGGTTTGTAGGATCGCCGCCACGTCCGCGCCCGGTGCGTTCGCCCGGTGGCGGGGTCCGGAAGCGGCCTGAAGATGGAAGCGGCCTGGGGATGGCCTGGGGAGAGAGCACCGCGGTCCTCGCACGAGGGTCCGGGGAACGACCACACCCGCCGTCGGCCTACGGCGATGGAAACGGAGAACGCGCGCAGTGGCGACCACCAACGACCTGAAGAACGGCATGACGCTCGACATCGACGGGGTGTTGTGGAACGTCGTCGGCTTCCAGCACGTCAAGCCGGGTAAGGGTGGGGCGTTCGTTCGCACGACCCTGAAGAACGTGCTCACCGGGAAGGTCGTCGACCGCACCTTCAATGCCGGGGTCAAGGTTGACGTCGCGACCGTCGACCGCCGCGAGATGACCTACCTCTACCGGGACGGTGCCGATTTCGTCTTCATGGACAGCGAGTCCTACGATCAGATCCCGATCCCGCCGGATGTCGTCGGTGGGACGGCCGACTACATGCTGGAAAACACCGTGGCCACCGTCGCGCTACACGACGGCGCCCCGCTCTATGTCGAACTGCCGGCCAGCGTCGAGCTGACCATTTCGCAGACCGACCCGGGGGTGCAGGGCGATCGCTCGACCGGCGGGACGAAGCCGGCCACCCTGGAGACGGGCGCCACCATCAACGTGCCGCTGTTCATCACCAGTGGGGAAAAGGTCAAGGTCGACACGCGTGACGGCCGGTACCTGGGCCGGGTGACGAGCTGAGCGCCAGGTCCAAGGCCCGTAAACGGGCGCTGGACATCCTCTACGAAGCGGACGTGCGCGCGAGCGCCGTGCCGGAGATCCTCGCCGCCCGGCTGGCCCAGTCCGATCCACCGGTGTCGGAATACGCCGTCGAGCTGGTCGAGGGGGTCGTCGAGCGCCGCGGGGAGATCGACGAGCGGATCGCCCGGTACGCCGAGGGTTGGACGTTGGAGCGGATGCCGCCGGTCGACCGCAACATTCTGCGGATTGCCGTGCTGGAACTGCTCTGGCGTCCCGACGTCCCGGATCGGGTCGCCATAGACGAAGCCGTGGAACTGGCGAAGAACCTCTCCACCCACCGGTCGCCGGCGTTTGTCAACGGGCTGCTCGCGAGTCTGGTCGAGGGAAAGGGCCCGGCCACCCCGGCCGAGTCGACCGGACGGGGATCGGTGGTGGATTCAATTCCCGGCCAGCCGTCGTAACGGCGGTCCACCGGGGTTGCCCGGTTGCCGGGAGGGAACCGGGATCGGCGTTCCCGGTACGTCGCCCAGGCGACGTACCGGGTCCTTCCCCGGATACGTGTGCCGCGGGTGGCGCGGATGCGAGCCAGCGGACTGTGGTATCGGTATCGCGGTACCGGTACCGCGATACCGGAGCGAGGCTAGACGTCGGTCGCCGCGGCGTCCGCGCCCTGCTCCGGAGACAGCACGCCCCAGGAGACGAGCTGCTCGGTGAGCTTGCTCGGCGAGGTGTCGTAGATCACCGCGAGCGAGCGCAGGTCCTCGTACCGGATCGAGAGCACCCGGCCGTTGTAGTCGCCGCGCTGGCTCTGAATGGTCGCCGCGTACCGGGCGAGCGGACCACCCTGCTCCTTGGGAACCTGGGAGAGACGCTCAAGGTCGAGAACGATCCGAGGAGACTGCTCCAGCGGAGCGACGGTGGAACCCTCGGGAAGAAGCTCCCCCACCGGAACGCCGTAGAATTCCGCGAGCTCGGAGAGGCGTTGCACGGTGACGGCGCGGTCCCCACGTTCGTAGGAACCCACGACGACGGCTTTCCACCGACCGTGCGACTTCTCCTCGACGCCATGAAGCGAGAGCCCCTGCTGGGTGCGTATCGCGCGCAGCCGAGTACCGAGCGCCTTCGCATAGTCGGACATCGGAGTGCCCACTCCTGTCGTGGTCGATCAGTTGGAACCGGGGCTCGTGCCGCCGGCGGTTACCGATAGTAGTGCCCGCCGGGTTGACGCTCGACACCCGGGGGGTCGTGTCGCCTCTTTCTTTGTACCACTTTCTGTAGCCCTCTGGTTGCGCCCTACGCCTGAGCGGTGGGAACTTCCGGATGCCGCCACCGCTGTGGCGACGGCATCGAACCCAGTGACAAGTAGTGACAACATGATGCTGCGTGGTTGGCGCGGCAATAACGTCCCACGCTGTCCGGACCGGTGGGCGACCCGTCGTCGCGCCGGGCGCCAGGGGCGTCGGCGTCCGGCGGCGAGATCCTCACACGTCCCGAGGGCCCTGGTAACGTCGCTGGGACCACTCCTTTAAGGACCGTCCCGTGAGGCGGGGAAGGAGGGATGCCGCGTGGCCCCGGCTGCCGCGAGCGACCCCGCATCGCGCCGTCCCGGCACCGCCCGGGCAGTACTGTCCGCAGACGACATCACCCGGATCGTCAGCCGGATGGCGCATCAGATTCTCGAGAAGACCTCCGGTGGCGCCGGGGTCGTCCTGCTCGGAGTACCCACCCGAGGGGTACCCCTTGCGCACCGGCTGGCACAGCGGGTGCAGGCCGTCGAGGGGGTGCGTCTCCCGGTTGGCTCCCTTGACCCGACCATGTACCGCGACGATCTGCGACTGCGCGGCGTGCGTCCCCTCGAGGTGACCGACATTCCCGAGGGTGGTGTCGACGGCCGCGTGGTGATCCTCGTCGACGACGTCCTCTACTCCGGGCGCACGGTGCGGGCGGCGCTG
This sequence comes from Frankia sp. CoWAU3, assembly GCF_977971855.1. Taxonomy (NCBI): domain Bacteria; kingdom Bacillati; phylum Actinomycetota; class Actinomycetes; order Frankiales; family Frankiaceae; genus Frankia; species Frankia sp. CoWAU3. The sequence goes on from NZ_CDWWXB010000022.1 coordinate 15,648, forward strand.
GACGCCTTGGCCGCCTACGGCCGGCCGCGTGCCGTCCAGCTCGCGG
>NZ_CDWWXB010000022.1:16052-18692 GCF_977971855.1 Frankia sp. CoWAU3
AACCAGCCATGATCGGGGGAAGTGCCGTGCGGGGAGCACAAGCTGGGTTTGGGGGACGGGCGTGAACCGCCATCTCCTGTCGACCGAGGATCTCGACCGGGACGACGCGCTGCTGGTGCTGGACACCGCGGAACGGATGGCGCGGGTCGCCGAGGCATCGGTGCGCAAACTGCCGACCCTGCGGGGCCGCACCGTCGTCAACCTGTTCTTCGAGGACTCCACCCGCACCCGCACGTCCTTCGAGGTAGCCGCCAAGAGACTGTCGGCCGATGTGATCAATTTTTCGGCGCGCGGGTCAAGCGTGTCGAAGGGCGAAAGTCTGAAGGACACGGCGCAGACCCTTGAGGCGATGGGTGCCGACGCCGTGGTCTGCCGGCATGCCGCGAGTGGCGCGCCGCACCGACTGGCCTCCTGGGTACGCGGCAGCGTGGTGAACGCGGGAGACGGCACTCACGAGCACCCGACCCAGGCCCTGCTCGACGCCTTCACCATGCGCCGCCGGCTCGGCCGGATCGACGGCCTCGCCGTCACCATCGTCGGCGACGTGCTGCATTCCCGGGTGGCGCGATCGAACGTGTGGCTGCTCGCCACGCTGGGCGCGACGGTGACCGTCGTGGCCCCGCCGACGTTGTTGCCCCTCGGGATCTCCTCGTGGCCGGTCGAGGTGTCGTACAACCTCGACGCCGTGCTGCCCAAGAGCGACGTGGTGATGATGCTGCGGGTCCAGCGGGAGCGGATGCCCGCGGCCTTCTTCCCGACCGAACGGGAGTACAGCCGGCGCTACGGGCTGGATGCCGACCGGGCGGAGATGTTGCCCGACCACGCCCTGGTGATGCATCCCGGCCCAATGGTACGCGGGATGGAGATCGCCTCTCGGGTCGCCGACTCCGCCCGGTCGACAGTCGTGGAACAGGTTGCGAACGGGGTGAGCGTGCGGATGGCCGTGCTGTACCTGCTGCTGGGTGGTTCCGGGGAGGTCTCATGACGACGCCCGCGGCGGAGACGTCGGAGGAAACGCCGGTGGGGACGTCGGCGGGGACCTCCTGGGTCCTGCGGCGGGTCCGCCCGCTCGGCGAGGACCCCGTCGACGTCGTTCTCGCGGACGGGGTGGTGGTCGCCTGGCGACCGGCCGGCTCCACGCACGCCGGGGCCGGGGGACTGCCCGCCGGCACCACCGTGCTGGACACGGACGGGCTGATCCTGCTCCCCGGCCTGGTCGACCTGCACACCCACCTGCGGGAACCCGGCCGGGAGGACGCCGAGACGGTCGCCTCCGGCACCCGCGCCGCGGCCCTCGGTGGCTACACCACCGTGTTCGCGATGGCGAACACCAATCCGGTCGCCGACACCGCGGGGGTCGTCGAGCAGGTGTGGCGGCTCGGCCTGGACGCGGGTCACTGCGATGTCCGGCCGGTCGGCGCGGTCACCGTCGGGCTTGCCGGCGAGCGGCTCGCCGAACTCGGCGCCATGGCCTCCTCCGCGGCGGGCGTGCGGGTCTTCTCCGACGACGGGCACTGCGTGTCGGACGCGCTGCTCATGCGCCGGGCGCTGGAGTACGTCAAGGCGTTCGACGGGGTGATCGCCCAGCATGCGCAGGAACCGCGGCTGACCGAGAACGCCCAGATGAACGAGGGCACGGTGGCCGCCAGGCTGGGGCTGCCGGGGTGGCCCGCGGTCGCCGAGGAGGCGATCATCGCCCGGGACGCGCTGCTGGCCGGGCACGTAGGCTCCCGCCTGCACGTCTGTCACGTCTCCACCGCCGGATCGGTGGAGATCATCCGGTGGGCCAAGGCGAAGGGCTGGAACGTCACCGCCGAGGTGACCCCGCACCACCTGCTGCTCACCGACGACCTGGTCTGCTCGTTCGACCCGGTCTACAAGGTCAACCCGCCGCTGCGCACCGCCGAGGACGTCGCCGCGCTGCGCGCCGGGCTCGCCGACGGCACGATCGACTGCGTCGCCACCGACCACGCTCCGCACGCGCTGGAGGACAAGGAGACGGAGTGGGCCGCCGCGCGTCCCGGCATGCTCGGTCTCGAGACGGCGCTGTCGGTGGTCATCGAGACGATGGTCATCCCGGACCGGCTGGACTGGGCCGGGGTCGCCGAGCGGATGGCACTGGCCCCGGCAAGGATCGGTGGCCTGCCGCGAACCGCGGCCGAGGTGTGGAGTTCCATAGCAGTAGGCGCGCCCGCGACCGTCACCCTGCTTGACCCGGCGCCGTGGCGGATGGTCGAGCCGGACGCGCTCGCCAGCCGCAGCCGCAACACGCCCTATGCGGGCCGGTCGCTGCCGGGAACGATCCGCGCCACGTTCCTGCGGGGACGGCCCACCGTGCTCGACGGGAAGATCGTATGACTGTTTCGCGCGCGGCCCTGTCGGCTGCCGGGCCCGCCGTCGCCTTGGACCGGGCGCCGGATCGCCTGGGGCTGCACCTGCTTCTCCTGCTTGGCCTGTTGCTGGTGTTCGTCGCGGCGGTCGGTTCGATGCGACGGGCGTGGCGCAACCGGGCCGAGCGTCAGGAGGAGGACCTTCCCGAGCTGCCCGTCCCGCCGGCGGAACCAGGCACGGTGTTCGCCGCTCCGCTGCGCGGGATGTACCTCGGCACCGTCGACGCCGGGCACTGGCTGGAATGGATCG
>NZ_CDWWXB010000022.1:18811-23301 GCF_977971855.1 Frankia sp. CoWAU3
CCGGCGGCTACGTCAGCGTGTACGAGACCGGGGTGCGGGTGGACCGCCCCGGCGAGGCGTTCTGGATCCCGCGCGAGGCCGTCCGCGGTGCCCGGCTGGAGCGGGCGCACGCCGGCAAGGTCTCCGCCCCCGGGCGTCTGATCGTCATCGCGTGGTCGTTCGGCGGGCACGAGCTGGAGACCGGTTTCCGCGGCGAGGACCGTGCCCGCCAGCCCAAGGTGGTGCGCGCCGTCCACGACCTGATCGGTCCCCCGCCCGCGCATCTGGCACCGGGCGACGTCACCTCGCCGCACGCGGTACCGCGGATCCGCCCGCGGATCCGGCCCCGGGCCGTCGCGCCCGGCCCCGGGCCGGTGGGCCGGTCCGGGCAGCGGCCGGGTTCCGGACAACCGACCGAGGAGATGCCGGCGATCCGGACCGGCCCTCGGCTGCGTTCCCGGGGGGAGCGGGCCCAGGCCCGCGGCGAGCGGGCGGTGCCCGCCGACCGGCGGCTCTACGCGGAGCGGTGGCGCTCGGACCAGCGACTCCCCGATCGGCGACACCCGGATGAGGGTCACCCCGACCCGCGCCATCCCGACCCGCGCCATCCCGATCAGTGGCCGGCGGATCCGGAATCGGACCCCGGGTGGGTGGACCCGGGACAGCTTGATCAGTCTGACCCCGGCTGGTCGTCGGTCGACCCGTTGACCTCACCGCTCGGTGAGGTCAACAGGCTGAAGGAGGATCGGTGAGCACTCCCACCACGACGCCGACGCGAGCGGTCCTGATGCTGGAGGACGGTCGCAGCTTCGTCGGCGAGGCGTACGGGGCGATCGGCGAGACCTTCGGCGAGGCCGTGTTCTCCACCGGGATGACCGGCTACCAGGAGACGCTGAGCGATCCGTCGTTCCACGGCCAAGTCGTCATCATGACCGCCCCGCACATCGGCAACACCGGCGTCAACGACGAGGACTACGAGTCCGAGCGGATCCAGGTCGCCGGGTTCGTCGTGCGTGACCCCGCCCGGCGGGCCTCCAACTGGCGCGCCCGGGGCACGCTCGACGACGAGCTGGCCGCGGCCGGTGTGGTGGGGATCAGCGGGATCGACACCCGGGCGCTGACCCGTCACCTGCGTGAGCTCGGCTCGATGCGGTGCGGGATCAGCAGCGTGCTCGACGCCGACGCCGACGCCGACGGTGGCCCGGTCGGCCCGGGCCCGGGTTCCGGCGCGGACGGCGAGCGGGCGGCGGCGCTCGGCGCCCTGCTCGACCGGGTCCGCGCCTCCCCGGAGATGCTCGGCGCGGATCTCGCGCCCCGGGTCTCCACCCCTACCCCCTATGTGGTGGAGGCGGTGGCGGACGCCGCGCTGTTCAAGGTCGCCGCGCTCGATCTCGGCATCAAGCGCGCGATGCCGGCCGCCATGGCCGCGCTGGGCTGCGAGGTGCATGTGCTGCCGGCCCGCACCACCGGCGAACAGCTGCTGGCGCTGGAACCGGACGGGGTGTTCCTGTCGAACGGTCCCGGCGATCCGGCGGCGGCGGACTATGCGGTTGACGCGCTGCGGACGGTGCTGCGGGCCGGTGTCCCGGTGTTCGGGATCTGTTTCGGGCACCAGCTGCTGGCCCGCGCTCTTGGCTTCGAGACGTACAAGCTCACCTACGGCCACCGCGGCGTGAACCAGCCGGTCGGGGATATGGCGACCGGGCGGATCGCGGTCACCAGCCAGAACCACGGCTTCGCCGTGCGGGCGCCGCTCACCGGGGTGACCGACACCCCGTTCGGCCGGGTGGCGGTCAGCCACCGCGGCCTCAACGACAACGTCGTCGAGGGATTGGAGTGTCTGGACGTGCCGGCCTTCAGCGTGCAGTTCCATCCGGAGGCCGCGCCGGGGCCGCATGATGCCTCGCCGTTGTTCGAGCGGTTCCGCGCTTTGATGGCGGACACCCGGGAGGGTGGCCGGGAGCGGAGTGAGCGATCTGTGCGGGAGGCCGGTCATGCCGAAGCATGAGGATCTGAGCAGTGTCCTGGTCCTCGGCTCCGGGCCGATCGTGATCGGCCAGGCGTGCGAGTTCGACTACTCGGGTACCCAGGCCTGCCGGGTGCTGCGCGCGGAGGGCCTGCGGGTCATCCTGGTCAACAGCAACCCGGCGACGATCATGACCGATCCGGAGATCGCGGACGCGACCTACGTCGAGCCGATCACCTCGGACATCGTCGCGAAGATCATCGAACGGGAGCGGCCCGACGCGATCCTGGCCACCATGGGTGGCCAGACCGCGCTGAACACCGCTGTCGCCCTGCACGACGCCGGTGTTCTGGACCGCTTCGAGGTCCGTCTGATCGGCGCGAATATCGACGCGATCCGCGCCGGGGAGGACCGTCAGGCGTTCAAGGACATCGTCGCCGCGGTCGGCGGCGAGACCGCGCGCAGCGCCATCTGCCACACCGTCGCCGAGTGCCTGACCGCCGGGGAGGAGTTCTCCTACCCGGTGGTCGTGCGACCCAGCTTCACCCTCGGCGGCGCCGGCAGCGGCTTCGCCCATGATTCCGGCGAGTTGCGCCGGATGGCGGCGGACGGACTGGCCGCGAGCCCGTCGACCGAGGTGCTGGTGGAGGAGTCGGTCCTCGGCTGGAAGGAGTACGAGCTCGAGCTGATGCGCGACCGCGCGGACAACGTGGTCGTGGTCTGCTCGATCGAGAACGTCGACCCGATGGGGGTGCACACCGGCGACTCGATCACGGTGGCGCCGGCGATGACCCTGACCGACCGCGAGTACCAGCGCATGCGGGACATGGCGATCGCGGTGATGCGGGCCGTCGGCGTCGACGCCGGCGGCTGCAACATCCAGTTCGCCGTCGACCCTGCGACGGGCCGGCAGGTGGTCATCGAGATGAACCCCCGGGTGTCGCGGTCCTCGGCGCTGGCGTCGAAGGCGACCGGCTTCCCGATCGCGAAGATCTCGGCGAAGCTCGCGCTCGGATACACCCTTGACGAGATCCCCAACGACATCACCCGCACCACGCCCGCGGCCTTCGAGCCGGCGCTGGACTACGTCGTGGTGAAGGTGCCGCGGTTCGCGTTCGAGAAGTTCCCCGGTGCCGACCCGACGCTCACGACGACGATGAAGTCCGTCGGCGAGGCGATGGGGGTTGGCCGCAGCTTCGCCGAGGCGCTGCAGAAGGCGCTGCGCTCGATGGAGGCCCCGGGCTCGGTGTTCTCCTTCGTCCCGCCCGAGGCGGACGCCGCCGACCTGCTGGAAGCCGCGCGGGTTCCCCACGACGGCCGGTTGCGTGCCGTCCAGCAGGCGCTGCTCGCCGGCGCGGATCCCGACGAGGTCACCCGGGTCACCGGGATCGACCCGTGGTTCGTCGACCAGCTCGTCTTCCTCAACGAGACCGCGGCGATGATCAGCCGCAATCCGGCGGGCATCCGGCGGGCCAAGCGAGCCGGGTTCTCCGACGTCCAGCTCGCCGAGATCCTCGGCACCTCCGAGGACGTGGTCCGGGCGTTCCGCCACCGCACCGGCATCCGGCCGGTGTTCAAGACCGTCGACACCTGCGCGGCGGAGTTCGCCTCCGAGACCCCGTACCACTACTCCGCCTACGACGCCGAGACCGAGGTCGCGCCGAGCGAACGGCCGCGGGTGATCGTGCTCGGCAGCGGGCCCAACCGCATCGGCCAGGGCATCGAGTTCGACTACGCCTGTTGTCATGCGGTGATGGCGCTTTCCGACGCCGGCTATGAGACCGTCATGGTCAACTGCAACCCGGAGACGGTGTCCACCGATTACGACACCGCCGACCGGCTCTACGTCGAGCCGTTGACGGTCGAGGACGTGCTTGAGGTCGTCCACGCCGAGCAGCAGGCCGGGCCGCTCGCCGGGGTAATCGTCCAGCTTGGCGGGCAGACCCCCCTCGGTATCGCCGCGGCGCTCGCCGAGGCGGGCGTGCCCGTCGTGGGCACCCCGCCCAAGGCGATCCATCTGGCCGAGGACCGTGGGCTGTTCGGGCGTGTGCTGGCCCGGGCGGGCCAGCACACGCCGCCGCACGGGGTGGCGACCTCCTTCGCCGAGGCGCGCACGGTGGCCGAGCGGATCGGGTACCCGGTGCTGGTGCGGCCGTCCTACGTGCTCGGCGGGCGTGGCATGGAGATCGTCTACGACGACACGATGCTGCGCGACTACATCGATCGGGCCACCGCCATCTCCCCGGAACATCCGGTGCTCGTCGACCGGTTCCTCGACGACGCGGCGGAGATCGACGTCGACGCCCTCTACGACGGGGAGACGCTCTACCTCGCCGGGGTGATGGAGCACATCGAGGAGGCCGGGGTCCACTCGGGCGACTCGGCCTGCGCCCTGCCGCCGATCACGCTGGGCCGTTCGGAGCTCGACCGTATCCGGACGTCCACCGAGGCGATCGCGAAGGGCGTCGGGGTGCGGGGTCTGCTCAACGTCCAGTACGCCCTGCAGTCCGATGTGCTCTACGTCCTGGAGGCCAATCCCCGGGCG
>NZ_CDWWXB010000022.1:23759-29902 GCF_977971855.1 Frankia sp. CoWAU3
CCGCCCGGGTGATGCTCGGCGCGACCATCGACGAGCTGCGGGCCGAGGGCCTGCTGCCGCGCTCCGGCGACGGTGGCACCCTGCCGCTGGACTCGCACATCTCGGTCAAGGAGGCCGTGCTGCCCTTCGGGCGCTTCCGTGACGCCGGTGGCCGCGGCGTCGACACCGTCCTCGGGCCGGAGATGAAGTCGACCGGTGAGGTGATGGGCATCGACGACGGCTTCGGCACGGCGTACGCCAAGTCTCAGGCCGCCGCGTACGCCTCGCTGCCCACCTATGGCCGCGTGTTCGTCTCCGTGGCCAACCGGGACAAACGGGCGATGGTTTTTCCGATCAAGCGGCTCGCGGATCTCGGTTTCGTCGTCTACGCCACCGAGGGGACCGCGGACGTGTTGCGGCGCAACGGGGTCAAGGCGGTCGTCCTCGGCAAGCACTGGGCCCCCACCGAGGGGCTACTCGACTGTGTCGAGATGATTACATCCGGGCAGATCGACCTCGTCATCAACACCCCGTGGGGCGTCGGCCCGCGCCTGGACGGCTATGAGATCCGCACAGCCTGCGTGAGTGCCGGGGTTCCGTGCATCACCACGATCCAGGGTGCGGCGGCCTGCGTGCAGGGCGTGGAAGCGCTGGTACGGGGGGAGCTGGGGGTCCGATCGTTGCAGGAATACCACGCGGCGCTGCGGCAGGCGTGGGGCGGGGGACAACCGGGCGGCTCGCCGCCCGAATCCTCCGGCTCCGCCGCGCCTGAGTCCGCGGCGCCTGAGTCCGCCGCGTTCGGACCGGCGGCCAGGAGGAGCGGATGAGCGCCGGCCGGAGGAGTTCCGGCGGGAGGAGCGCGGCCGCGCCCCGCTTCACCCCGCTGCGGGGCCGGGCGCCGCTGGCGGTCGCGCTGGATGCCCCGGACGCCGCGACCGCGCTGTGCTGGGCCGCCGCGGTCGCCCCCACCGTGGCCGTGCTGAAGATCGGTCTGGAGCTGTTCTACCGGGAGGGCCCGGCAATCGTGACGGCGCTGCGCGCGGCCGGCGTGCTCGCCGGGGCAGGCGGCGCGGCGGTCGCCGCGGGCGGCACCGGGAGTGCCCCGGAGTTGTTCCTCGATCTCAAACTGCACGACATTCCCGCCACGGTCGCCGGGGGAATGCGCTCAATCACCCCGTTGGGCCCTCGTTTCGTGACCGTGCATGCGGCTGGGGGGGCGGCGATGATACGTGCGGCGATCGAGGCGGCCCCGGATGTCGAGGTAGCCGTCGTGACCGTACTCACCTCGCTGGATGTGGCGGCGCTCAGCGCGATCGGGCTCGCCGGACCCCCTTCCGACGCCGTCCGCAGGCTCGCCGTGCTTGCGGTCGAAGCCGGTGCGCGCACCCTGGTGTGCAGTCCGCGGGAGGTTCGAATGGTCCGTATGGAGCTTGGTAGCAATGTGACTCTCATCACTCCAGGCGTGCGACCGGCGGGGTCGGAAACCGGCGATCAGGCCCGAACCGCGACGCCGGAAGCTGCCCTTGTGGGGGGTTCTGACCTGGTCGTGGTGGGTCGCCCGATCACCGGTGCGCCCGACCCCGGGGCCGCCGCGAGGGCCGTCGCCGCAGGTCTCAGCGCTGCCGGCAGGGCTGCTGACCTGCTGTGACGCCGATGGGACCAGGGTGTGTTCGTCCTGGTGCGGTACGAAGCGGTACGGTGGGGCCGCCGTAGACCGAAAGGGTGCGGCACGAGTGGGCCACCCCTTTCGTCCGTCAAAGCCTTCTCTTGTGCTGACAATATGTTCGCATCAGAGTGTTATGGCCAAGGCTGGACTGAGGAGTCCCTTCCTCGCTAGTTTGCGCGGCGCGATCACCGAATTGAGGAGGCGTACCCGTGCCCCTGCCGCCCCTAACGCCCGAGCAGAGGGCCGCCGCCCTCGAGAAAGCAGCGTTGGCTCGTAAGCAGCGTGCGGAACTCAAGGAGCGGTTGAAGAAGGCGGAGACCACGCTGGCCGCCGTCCTGGAACAGGCCGAGGCTGATGAGGTCGTCGGCAAGATGAAGGTTTCGGCTGTTCTTGAGTCGCTTCCCGGAGTGGGGCGCGTACGCGCCCAGAAGATCCGGGAACGGCTCGGGATCAGTCCGACCCGCCGACTGCGAGGACTCGGCGCCAAGCAGCGTGCCGCACTCCTCGAGGAGTTCGGCATGGCCTGATCCGGTGGAGTGGGAAAACCACTCCGCCAGCCCGGATCATGGTTACGGCGGGTAGCGGCGTTGACGGGAGGGTGGCGTCACTCACATTCTTCCGGCGATGTCGCCCTTCCTTCCGGTCGGATCGGGGGCGGCATTTCTTTAACCTCCCCCGATCCGGCCGTCCCTGGGAAACCAGTCCCGTCCTCGTGTCCTCTGGGGACTGATGACCGGGTGCGCGCCGACTGACCGAGAGGTCCTATCGTGGTGCCCGTGGGTCTTACAGTGCTGTCCGGGCCGTCCGGAGTCGGGAAGGGCACCGTCGTCGCGGCAGTCCGGGAACGTCACCCCGAGGTCTGGGTCTCGGTCAGCGCCACCACGCGGCCACCGCGTCCGGATGAGACCGACGGTGTCGAGTACCACTTCGTCGACGCCGAGGAGTTCGCCCGGATGGTCAAGGCCGGGGAGTTCGTCGAGCACGCGATGTTTGCCGGACACGCCTACGGCACCCCCCGCCGTCCGCTTCTCGAAGGGCTCGCCGCGGGTGTGCCCTGCCTGCTGGAGATCGAGCTGCTGGGCGCCCGGCAGGTGCGCTCGGCGATGCCACAGGCCCGTTTTGTCTTCCTCGCCCCGCCCACCTTCGACGAGCTCGTCCGTCGGCTGACCGGTCGGGGGACCGAGTCATCCGAGGTCATCGCCCGCAGGCTGGACCGGGCGCGCATCGAACTCGCGGCCGAGACGGAGTTCGACGACGTGATCGTGAACGACGACGTGCGGTCTGCGGCAGCCCGCTTGGTAGCATTGATGATCGGCTCGTAGGTCCGGCCCACCGGTCGCCCGCGCAGCCGGCATCTCCGTACAGCCCACATGCCGTACAGCCTCCTCCGCGCAGCCCGCCCTGCCCCCGCGTAGCCTGCGCTCTGCACTGTCCGGACGGCGCAGCCGCCTCGGACGTCCCATTCCGGAAGGACATCGTGGCCGGTACCGTCGCCCATCCCGAAGGCATCACCAACCCCCCCATCGACGAGCTCCTCGAGGCGACCGACTCGAAGTACAGCCTGGTCATCTACGCGGCGAAGCGAGCTCGTCAGATCAACGCCTACTACTCGCAGCTCGGCGAGGGTCTGCTGGAGTACGTCGGCCCGCTGGTCGAGACGACCAACGCGCAGGAGAAGCCGCTGTCGATCGCGTTGCGTGAGATCAACGCCGGCCTGCTCACTCACGAGACCGTCGCCGACAGCCTCCCGCCGGTCTCCTGATGTAGGACGATGACCGAGATGTCCGACGCAGAGCGCTCCGGCACCGGGTTGTCCGGCCCTCGGCGTCCCCGGGTCGTGATCGGTGTGGCGGGCGGCATCGCCGCCTACAAGGCGGTGGAGGTGCTCCGCCGGTTCACCGAGTCCGGCCACGAGGTCCGGGTGGTGCCCACGCCGTCGGCGCTGCGGTTCGTCGGCGCGACGACTTGGGCGGCGCTGTCGGGGAACCCGGTCACCACGGACGTGTGGGACGACGCGGACGAGGTCGCCCATGTCCGGATCGGCCGCGAGGCCGACCTCGTCCTCGTCGCGCCAGCCACCGCGGACCTGATGGCCCGCGCGGCCGCCGGGCGCGCCGACGACCTGCTCACCGGCACCCTGCTGACGGCGACCTGCCCGGTCGTCTACGCGCCGGCGATGCACACCGAGATGTGGCAGCACCCGGCCACCCGGGCGAACGTGGCGACCCTGCGGGTGCGGGGAGCGGTGGTGGTTGAGCCGGCGGTGGGCCGGCTGACCGGCGCCGACTCGGGTCCGGGCCGCCTGCCAGAGCCAGCGGAGATCGCCGCGCTCGGCATGGCGGTGCTGGCCCGGGGTGCGGCCGGGGTGCGGCCCGATCTTGCCGGCCGGCATGTCCTGGTCACGGCTGGCGGCACCCGGGAGTACCTCGACCCCGTCCGGTTCCTCGGCAACGCCTCGAGCGGCCGTCAGGGGTACGCCGTGGCCAGGGCGGCCGTGGTGCGGGGAGCCTCCGTCACGGTGGTGGCGGCGAACGTCGCGCTGCCCGAGGTCGCCGGCGCCCGCACGATCCCGGTCACCTCCGCGGCGCAGCTGCGCGATCGGGTCCACGAGGTCGCGCCCTCGGCGGACGTGGTCGTCATGGCGGCCGCGGTCGCCGACTTCCGCCCCGGGGCGCCGCAGGCCTACAAGATCAAGAAGGAGTCCGCGGCCCCGGACTCCATCCCGCTCGTGGCGAATCCCGACGTGTTGGCCGAGCTGCTGGCGAACCGCCCGCCCGGTCAGGTCCTCGTCGGTTTCGCGGCCGAGACCGGCGGTCCCGGCCGCGGGGTACTCGACCACGCCCGGGCCAAACTGGCGCGCAAGCCGGTCGACCTGCTCGTGGTCAACGAGGTCGGCGCCGGCCTCGGATTCGAGGTGGAACACAACGCCGCCGTGGTACTGGACCCCCGCGGTGGCGAGACGGCGATCGAGCACACGAGCAAGGACCTCCTCGCGCATCGGATCCTCGACCTCGTGGTCGGCCTCACGGCCGATCGGACCGATGGAACGCCCGCGGAGGCGCTACGTGTACCCCTCGCGGCACCTCGGTAAGCTTCGTCGGAATCAGCCGGATCACCCAGGGGGTTAGTCCAGTGGCGACGCGCCTGTTCACGTCCGAGTCCGTCACCGAGGGGCATCCGGACAAGATCGCCGATCAGATCAGCGACTCGATTCTCGATGCCATGATCAAGGATGACCCGAAGAGTCGGGTCGCCGTGGAGACGCTCATCACGACGGGTCAGGTCCACGTCGCCGGCGAGGTCACCACGAAGACCTACGTCGACATCGCCTCCGTCGTCCGCGAGCGCATCCTGGAGATTGGTTACGACTCCTCCAAGAAGGGCTTCGACGGCGCGTCCTGCGGCGTCAGTGTGTCGATCGGCGCGCAGTCCCCGGACATCGCCCAGGGCGTCGACACGGCGCACGAGACTCGCGTCGAGGGTTCCGCCGACGACGAGTTCGACCGGCAGGGCGCCGGCGACCAGGGCCTGATGTTCGGGTTCGCCTGCGACGAGACCCCCGAGCTCATGCCGCTGCCGATCGCGCTGGCGCACCGCCTCGCCAGGCGGCTGTCCGCGGTCCGCAAGGAGGGCCAGGTCGGCTACCTGCGGCCGGACGGCAAGACCCAGGTGACCATCGAGTACGTCGACGGGAAGCCGGCCCGGCTCGACACGGTCGTCGTCTCCTCGCAGCACGCCGCCGACATCGACCTGGACACCCTGCTCGCGCCGGACATCGCCGAGTACGTCGTCGAGCCGGAGCTGGCCCTGCTCGAGATCGCCACCGAGGGGCGCCGGCTGCTGGTCAACCCGACCGGCCGGTTCGAGATCGGCGGCCCGATGGGTGACGCCGGCCTGACTGGCCGTAAGATCATCGTCGACACCTACGGCGGTTACGCCCGCCACGGCGGTGGTGCCTTCTCCGGCAAGGACCCGTCCAAGGTCGACCGCTCCGCCGCGTACGCGATGCGCTGGGTCGCAAAGAACGTCGTCGCCGCGGGTCTCGCCAGCCGCTGCGAGGTCCAGGTGGCGTACGCGATCGGCAAGGCGCAGCCGGTCGGCCTGTTCGTGGAGACCTTCGGCACCGGAACCGTCCCGGACATCCAGATCCAGGACGCGGTGACGAGCGTGTTCGACCTCCGTCCCGCCGCGATCATCCGGGATCTGGACCTGCTGCGGCCGGTCTACGCCCAGACGGCCGCCTACGGCCACTTCGGTCGCCCCGAGCTCGATTTCACCTGGGAGTCCACCGCACGCGCCGAGGCTCTCCAGCGCGCCGTCAAGGGCTGACCCGACACTCCTCTCTCGGTCCCCGTGGGATCTCCCCGATCCCCTCCCGGGACCCCTGGCCCGCGGGTCCCGGGAGGGGATCGGGGAGATCCCACGGGGACCGAGAGGCGGGCCAGGGGTCCCGGGAGGGGATCGGGGTGATCCCACGGGGACCGAGAGAGGAGTGTCG
>NZ_CDWWXB010000023.1:0-4603 GCF_977971855.1 Frankia sp. CoWAU3
CCCCCCAGGCCAGGACCCGGGATCGGAAATGGCCGCCACCGGATTCCGGTGGCGGCCATTTCGGCATTGCCGAGCGGACCAGGGATCAGATCATTTCATCGAGTCTTCAACGGAGATGTCCGGTTACGAGAACAGGTTTATGGTGACCGACTTTCCACTGAACGGTCTCTGGAGGGGGAAGGTACGGCTGTAGTTGTCCGAGTTGTCGGAACACTGGACGCTGAAGGTGGCACTCGTGCCGGCCACCGGAACCTGCTGGAGGCTGAGGCTGTAGAAGCCGCCGGCGCCGACGCCGGACGAGTCGAACTCGCCGGCCGTCGTGCGGACCGCCACGCCTGCCGCGGCGCTGGCCGGGCACCTGGCGACGCCGCCGATCAAGACATTCGAACTGTTCAAATCCGCGCTCGCGGGAAGGGCCGATGCCAGCGTCAGCGCGCCGGCGGCTCCGGCCGAGGCGAGGAGACCCACGCTCTTACGCATTCTCATGACGAAATAACCTCTCTCAACAGATGCGACCTCTTGCCCGCCGAGGGAAGGTTACCCGACTCCGGAAACGCTATTCGCCGCCGTCGCTATTTTTTGCGCCGAGGCCTCTTCAGTTTTATCGGCGTCTTTCCGGGTAGCCGGGGTGAAATGCCGGGAAAGAACTGTTGACGGGCTCTCTCGAATTCCGGGCCACGAGGCGCGATAGACGCCGGTTTCCACTGGAATATCGTCGTCCAAGCCATCCCCAATCCGATATGTCTAATTATATGGACGGTCTTGTCCCGGGCCGGGAAACGGGCCGGCGCGCCTGGCTGTCACCTCAGCCCGGGTCGGGTGAGTAGCCGGCCGGGTCAGCGGGCCGGCAGCAGCAGCACGAGGTCGTCGCGGTGGACGATCTCACGTTCGTACGACGGTCCGAGTTCCATGGCGAGGTCGGCCGTCGAACGCCCGAGCATCACGGGCAGCTCCGCCGCGTCGAAGGCGACGAGCCCCCGCGCCACGGACCGCCCGTCGGGGTCGACCAGGTCCACCGGGTCCCCGGCGGCGAAGTCCCCCTCCACGCCGGTTATCCCGGCGGGCAGCAGCGACGCCCGCCGCCGTACCACCGCGGCCACCGCCCCGGAGTCCAAGTGCAGCCGGCCCTCGGGGGCGGTCGCGTGCGCCAGCCAGAGCAGGCGGGAGGCCCGACGCGACCCGGTGGGGTGGAAGACGGTGCCGACCTCGTCCCCCCGCAGCACCGGTGCGGCGTTCGCGGCCGAGGTGATGATCGCCGTGACGCCGCCGGAAGCCGCCATCCGGGCCGCCTCGATCTTGGTAGCCATCCCGCCGACCCCGACACCGGCGGTGCCCGTGCCCCGGGCGGTCAGCCCGTCCAGGTCGGTATCCGAACGCACCTCACGCACCATGGTCGCCGGGCCCAGCCTGGGGTTGGCGTCGTACAGGCCGTCCACGTCGGACAGAAGCACCAGCAGGTCCGCCGACACGAGATGGGCGACAATCGCGGCGAGCCGGTCGTTGTCGCCGACCCGGATCTCCTGGGTGGCCACCGCGTCGTTCTCGTTGATGATCGGGATGACGTCGAGCTCGAGCAGCCGGTCGAGCGCGGTCCGGGCGTTACGGTAGTGGGTGCGGCGGATCACATCGGTCGCCGTCAGCAGCACCTGGCCGACCTGGTGACCGGCCCGTCCGAACGCCGCCGCGTAGCTGTGTACGAGCGAGCTCTGGCCGACGCTCGCCGCCGCCTGCTGGGTGGCGAGGTCACGCGGCCGCCGGGCCAGGCCGAGCGGGGCGAGACCCGCGGCGATGGCCCCGGAGGACACCAGCACCAGTTGTTGTCCGGCCCGGGGCAGCACCGCGGCCACCAGCGCCTCAAGCCGGTCGACGTCCAGACCGCCGACGGCCGTCGTCAGCGAGGACGAACCGACCTTGACGACGACCCGGCGCGCGTCGGTCACGAACGGACGCACGCCTTCATCCTTTTTCTTCTCCTCGTACCGCCGGTTCTCCTCGTACCGCCGGGTCGACGACGGCGGCGGCGCGGCGAGCCATCCGTTCGGCCCGGGTCAACCGCACCGAGGTCCGCAACCGGTCGTCGGTCCCGCGCGGTCCGAGGGAGACCGAGGAAGCCGTGTCCCCACCTCGGCCGGGTGACGGTGCCGCACCGGAGGCCGCGGTGCCGGCCGGCCCGCGGCCACCCGGACCGGTCTCGGCGAGCCCGTCGCCACCCGGATGATCATCACCACCCAGCCCACCGTTCCCCAGCCCGCCGCCGCTCAGCGTTGGCTCCCAGTCGAACGTGACCTCGCCGATGGTCACCTCCACTCCCGCGGTGGCGCCGAGGCGAGCGAGCTCCTTCTCCACGCCGAGGCAGGCGAGCCGGTCGGCGAGAAAGCCGATCGCCTCGTCGTTGGTGAAGTCGGTCTGCCGCACCCAGCGCTCGGGCTTCGACCCGGTGATCAGGAAACCGTCGCCGAGGGGGCGCACCGTGAAGTCGGGCTCGTTCACCGCGCGGGGACGCAGCACGATGCGGGTCGCCGCCCGGGCCGGCGCGGCCGCCCGGTGCTGGGCGACGAGGTCGGCCAAGGCCAGGGACAGCGCGTGCACGCCACGTCGGGTCGCGGTACTCACCGCGAAGACCGCGAGGTCACGGGCTCGCAGCTCGGGAGCGACGAGCTCCGCGAGCTCCGCGGCGTCCGGAACGTCGATCTTGTTGAGGACGACCAGCCGGGGACGGTCGGACAGATCGGCGGAGTAGGCTGCGAGCTCGGCCTCGATGACGTCGAGGTCGGTCATCGGATCACGGCCCGGTTCCAGGGTGGCGCAGTCCAGCACATGCACGATCACCGAGCAGCGTTCGATGTGCCGGAGGAACTCCAAGCCCAGCCCGCGTCCCTCGCTGGCGCCCGGAATCAGGCCGGGGACGTCCGCGACCGTGTAGGGAGGACAATCACCCGCCTGCGCCACGCCGAGATTGGGCACCAGCGTCGTGAAGGGATAGTCGGCGATCTTCGGCTTGGCCGCGCTGAGCACCGACACCAGGGAGGACTTGCCGGCGCTGGGAAAACCGACGAGCGCGACGTCGGCCACGGTCTTGAGTTCCAGCACGGCGTCGAGCTGCTCGCCGGGCTCGCCGAGTTCGGCGAACCCGGGGGCCTTGCGGCGGGCCGACGCGAGCGCCGCGTTGCCCCGCCCCCCACGGCCGCCGCGGGCCAGTACGAACGCGCTGCCCGGTCCGACCAGGTCGATGATCTGCTCGCCGTCCTCCGTCAGCACGACGGTTCCGTCCGGCACCGGGAGGACGAGGTCCGCACCGTCCGCTCCGTGCCGGTTCGACCCCTGGCCGGGGCGTCCCCGAGAGGCGCGCTGATGCGGATGGAAGTGGAAGTCGAGCAGGGTGGTCACGCTCGGGTCCACCACGAGGCGGACATCACCACCCCGGCCACCGTCACCGCCGTCCGGCCCGCCCAGCGGCTTGAACTTCTCCCGGTGGATGGAGGCACAGCCGTGACCACCGTCCCCGGCCGTCGCGTGCAGCACCACCCGGTCGACGAATGTCGGCATCACCGCCTCCTCTCTACATCCCTCCCCGCGAGAGAGGCACCAAAGCCGCGCAACCACGCCCGGAAGGGCGGTGGTACGCGCGGCTGCTGGCTCACCAGTGATCGCCGATGATCGCCATCTGACGGCGACCAAGGCCACGCCGTCGAACCGACGGCGTGGCCTTGACGATCAGATTAAGCGGGTACCGCCGCCTCGGCCACCACGTTCACGACCCGACGGCCCCGCCGATGGCCGAACCGCACGTGCCCGGGCGAGAGCGCGAACAGCGTGTCGTCCTTGCCGCGCCCGACCAGATCACCCGGGTGGAAATGGGTCCCACGCTGACGGACGATGATCTCGCCGGCCTTCACGTACTGGCCGCCGAAGCGCTTCACGCCCAGCCGCTGCGCGTTCGAATCCCGCCCGTTGCGCGAGGAACTCGCGCCCTTCTTGTGCGCCATCCCGCTCAGGCCTTCCCGGTCTCGATGCCAGTCACCTTGAGACGCGTCAGCTTCTGGCGGTGACCCTGGCGCTTGTGGTAGCCGGTCTTGTTCTTGAACTTGTGGATCCGGATCTTCGGACCCTTGACGACGCCGACGACGTCGGCGGTGACCGCGACGGACGCGAGAGCGCCGGCGTCGTGGGTGACCGACTCGCCATCGACGAGCAGGAGCGCCGGAAGGTTCACGGCCGCGCCCGGCTCTCCGGAAAGGAGCTCGACGTCGACGACATCGCCGACGGCGACCCTGTGCTGCTTGCCGCCGCTGGCAACGACCGCGTACACCAGATCTCCCTGCTGTTGTTATGCCGCTGTGACCACACGGAACCCGAAAGGGCGTTCCCCGCGGAGCTTTGGGTGCGCATGAGCCGCGATCGGCCGGAACGCGGACGATCGGCGGTCATCCAGCGAGCATTGCCCGCTAGCGAGCATCGCCCCATCCGGATGAGCATGCGGGCTCCACCTTACAGGTCATCGGGAGCGGAGCGAAGGAGCGCCCGCCGCATACCGCGCATTCCGTCCCGCGCATCCCCCGCACGGCGGTCGCGTGTCCCGCACCCGACGGGCCCGCCGGGCGGC